>DATLYW010000023.1 GCA_035574315.1 Candidatus Zixiibacteriota bacterium | reverse complement strand
GTGTTTGGAGATGCCGGCGGAGCCGAAGGGGAGCACGTTTGCGGGCAAGGTGCGTCATTTATCGTATCCGGTGCGGGAGCTGGGCGGGTTGATTTTCGCTTACCTCGGGCCCGACCCCGACAACCCGCCGCCCCTGCCGCGCTATTCGCCGCTGATCGATCGCGGCGGGCAGCGGCAGATCGAGCCGGTGCGTTACTGCGACTACAACTGGTTCAACTTCTTCGAGAATTCGGCCGATCCCGCCCATATCTGCATTCTCCACCGCCACGCGGGCTACGGCGAGCAGACCTGGGGTAATCATTTTTTCAGCTACCGCGACATGCCGGAGTTCAACTTCGTCGAGACGAGCTACGGCATGAAGGTGGTCATGACGAAGCCGGGACCGACGCCCGATACCGAGTTCGCCGACGAAATGAGCCTGGCTTTCCCGTCCATTATCCAGGTCGGAGACACCGAGTTCGTTCACGCCAAGCTGGATGCCGCCAAGCTGATGCGGGAAGGCTCGCAGTGCGAGCACATGCTTTTTCTCACTCCGAACGACGACGAGCACTTCATGGTCTTCACCGTCGACTATTACACCGGGCCGGATCCGGATTTTTTCGACAGGCTCCGGCGGATGCGCGAGCAGGAAAAGCCCAAGCAGGAGGTCAAGCCGTACGACCGGCGCAAGTACATACCGTACAAGGGCAACATCCGTCGGGAAGACGTCATGGCCCAGGCGACACAGGGGCTGCTCGGAGAGCGCGAAGAGCAGCTCGGGGTTTCGGACCGCGGCGTCATCCTGTTTCGGCGCCTCGTGCGCGAGGCGATCGAGGCCGCGTGGAACGGAGGCGTTCCCAAAGGGGTTCTGTCGAGGGAAAACGCCGACGAGATGGTACAGCTCGACTCGTTCGCCGGAGTGCGGCCCAGGGCGCGGGGCTGAGGTCGCGCGCAGCCGGCGACGCAGAGGACGAAAAGGGGGCGGGGATGATTCGCGGGGTTTTGTTACCCATCATTACTCCGTTCGACGAGAAGGTGCGCGTCGACGAGGAAATCCTCCGGCAGCTCGTCGACTTCCATATCGGAGCCGGAGTCCATGGCCTGTTCGTCCTCGGCTCCACTGGACAGGGCCCCGCGATGTCGGTGGAGGAGCGCAAGACGGCGGCGGCGGCCGCCATCGATCAGGCCCGCGGACGCGTGCCGGTGGTCATCCACGTCGGGACGGCGGACACGCTGAGCACCGTGGAGCTCGCGGAGCATGCGGCGGCGCACAAGGCCGACGCCATCGCGATCGTCCCGCCCTACTACTACAGCGATCACAGCGAGTTCGAGATCATCGCCCACTACCGCGCGGTCGCGCGCGCCGTCCCGCTCCCGATCTTCATCTACGAGAACCCGAAGTACTCCGGCATCTCGATTCCGCCGGGCGTGGCCGTCCGCCTGAAGGCGCAGGTGCCGGCGCTGAAGGGCATCAAGGTCGCGTACGGACAGGGCGCGCTCCTCGAATACGTCCGGTTGCTGCCCGACGTGTCGGTGTTCACGGGCAACGCGGACCTTTTCGGGCTCGTTCCGTTCGGCGTGGCCGGCATGATCAATCCGCCGACGAGCTTCGTCCCGGAGCTCTGCGTCGCCCTGTTCGAAGCGCTGGACGCGAAGGACTACCCGCGGGCGGTGGAGCTGCAGAAGAGGGTGGACACCGCGGCGCGCCTGGTGGCGGCGCGGCTGAGGAAATTCGGGCGCATACCGCTGCGCGAGGTCTTTCGGATGCGCGGCTTCGACGTCAAGCGGTTCCCCAAGTGGGAGACCGAGCCGATGCCGCGGGCGGAAGTGGCGGCGCTGGAGCGCGAGCTCCACGAAGAGGGCATTCTCGATCGGTGAGCTGGAACGTTCGGCAGCGAATTGTTCCGCGCGATCTGGATCACGTTGCGGGAACGCAGCGTCCAGGGGCGACCGGCTATCGACGGAGATCGGCATGAAGCCATTAAGACTTGACGTTTTCATTCGAGCTGTCGGCGCGGTCGCGCTGATAGGCTTTCTCGCGACGGTCGCGCCCGCGCGGGCCGAGCCCGTCCGGGTCGCTTACAGCGCGATCAGCGGCGCGATGGGACCGTTGTGGGTTGCCCACGATCTCGGGTTCTTCAAGCGCCACGGCGTCGATGTCCAGTTGCTCTATATAGGCGGCGGCTCGGTGGTGACCCAGGCTCTTCTCGGGGGCGACGTTCAATTCGTGCGCTTGGGGGCGAACGCGGTCATCCAGGCTTCCACTCGAGGGGCTGATCTCAAGATGGTGGCCAATACGATCAACCGCCTCATCTTTTCGTTGATGGCACGGCCGGAAATCCGATCCCCGGCAGACCTCAAGGGAAAAAAGATCGGCGTGACCCGCCTTGGCGGATCGACGGACTTCGCGTTGGAGCTGGCCCTTCGGAAATGGGGCTTGCGCCGCGGTGCCGACGTGGCGGTTCTCCAAACCGGCGGGATGCCGCAGCTGCTCGGCGCCATCCAGGCCGCCAGCGTCGACGCCGGCGTGATTTCGCCGCCGACCAATCTCCAGGCTGCGAAGCTGGGCCTGAGAGAGCTCGTAGATTTCAGCGACCTCGACATCGCCTACCCGAACTCGCCCCTGGCGACCACCCGGTCCTACGTCAGGACGAGGCGCGATCAGGCGCTGCGGTTCTTGCGGGCCTACTGCGAGGGCATTCAAAGAGTGCAGAAAGATCGCGAAGCCGCCCTGAGGGCGTTTTCCAGGTACACGAAGGTGAAGGACCCGCAGATTCTGGCCGAGCTTTACCGGATTTACGGCGTCAAGCACCTCGAAGCGGTTCCCTATGTCAGGCCGGAAGCCGTCGAGGAAGTGCTCCGGTCCGAGCTGAAGACCGGCGGCGCCAGGGCCGAAGATTTCATCGACAACAGCCTCCTGGCCGAACTGGATCGGGAAGGGTTTTTCAACAGCGCGACCCCGCGGAGGTAGTATGGGCTACGGCGATCTCCGAGAATGGCTGAGCCGGGTCGAGACCTTCGGCGAGCTTCGAACGATCGAGGGAGCCGATTGGAACCTGGAGATCGGGGCGATCATCGAGATGGCGCGCAAGGAGGCCCGGACGCCTCCGTGCATTCTCTTCGATTCCATAAAAGGCTACCCCAAGGGGTACCGCCTGGCCGCGGGGCTGCTCAATTCGATCAAGCGGGTCGCCTTGACCACGAACATGCCGCTGGACCTGCCGCCGATGGAGTTCGTGCAGACGTGGCGGGGGCGAATCAGGGAAATGAAACCCGTGCCTCCAATGTACGTCAAAGACGCGGCTTTCATGGAGAACGTCTGGGAGGGCGCGAATATCGATCTGCTCCGTTTCCCCACCCCACATTACAATATCGGCGACGGGGGGCGCTACATCGGCACCGGCCACCTGACGATCACGCGGGACCCCGACGAAGGATGGGTTAACATCGGAACCTATCGCGTCATGGTTCACGACGCGAAGCGGCTGGGGCTGTATATGTCGCCGGGCCGACACGGGCGGATCCAGATGGAAAAGGAGTTCGAGCGCGGTCGCTCGTTCCCCGTCGCGCTCGCCATCGGGTACGATCCGCTGATCTTCATGGCCTCGGCGTTCGAGGTGCCGTACGGCCTCTCCGAGTACGATTTTGCGGGTGGCCTGAAAGGTGAACCCGTAAAGGTGGTTCGCCTAGATCGCTCCGGCCTTCCGGTGCCGGCGGACGCGGAGATGGTGATCGAGGGCGAATGCCTTCCCTCGGAGCGGATGGCCGAAGGTCCGCTCGGGGAATGGACGGGATACTATGCCAGCCACGTGCGGGACGAGCCGGTGATCCGGGTGCAGCGTGTTTGCTTTCGCAACGATCCAATCATGACCGGCGCGCCGCCGAGCCGGCCTCCGACCGAGGCGACGTTCTACAAGAGCTTTTGGCGTTCGGCGATGGTTTGGGAAGAGCTGGAGCGGGCCGGCGTACCGGACGTTCGCGGCGTCTGGTGCCCGCCGGAGGGGAACACCCGACTCCTGACGGTGGTCGCCATCCGGCAGCGTTACCCGGGCCACGCGCGCCAGGCGGGGATCATCGCGTCGCAGTGTCACGCCGCCGCGTATCTGGGCCGGTTCACCGTGGTCGTCGACGACGATATCGATCCGACCGACATGAAGGATGTCTGGTGGGCGATGACCACGCGCTGCGACCCTGCGGAGGACATCGAGATTCTCAGGCGCTGCTGGAGCAGTCCGCTCGACCCGATTCTGCCAAAGGAACGCAAGGACCGGGACGCGAGCTGCAACTCGAGGGCCGTCATCGATGCCTGCCGGCCGTACGAATGGATGAACGAGTTTCCCGAAGCGGTCAAGGTTCCGCCGGATCTCGCGGAGCAGGTCCGCCGGAAGTGGGGGAAGCAGATCCTGGTCTAGCCCGCTCGGCGTTGCGGCCGGGCGGGGGTTCGATCCGTGAGAGCGAAGGAAGCGAGAGAAGAGCCGCGGCGTGAAGCCGGAGCCGGGGCGTTGCCTAATTTTCCGACGGCGCGCCGGATCGCCGAGCTCGCCCGCTAGCGAGGGGATCCCTGTTGGCTTACTACCAAGATCTCGCGGAATACATCGCGGCCCTGGAACGGGAAGGGTTGCTGTTCCTGGTTTCCCGGCCCGTCAACAAGGACACCGAGATGCACCCGCTGGTTCGCTGCCAGTTCCGGGGCCTCGGCGAGGACCCGCGCCGGGCGTTCCTCTTCGAGAAAGTCCACGACTCGAAAGGCGAGCGGTACGACATGCCGCTCCTCATCGGCGGGCTCGCGGCCTCGCAGCGGATCTACGCGTTGGGCCTGATGTGCAAGGAAAGCGAAGGCGAAGAGTTGTGGTCGAGGGCACTGGAGCGACCGATCCCTCGATTCTTGTCGGGAAAGGGCCACCGGAACAGTTGTCTCTACGTCCAGCGAGGCCTGCGATTGATTCCGCAACTCGAGGCGCCGGGCTTGCAGTACCGCGGATCGAAAACAGGGACCGGCTCGAGCGCGACGTCCAGGACGCCGTCCGGATGATGCACGCGTTTGAGCAGCCGGTGGCGCTGCTGTTCACGGGGGATTTCACGCTATGATCCGCTACGAATGCTTCGAGTGGCTGGCACCGCTGATGACCGACGAGCTGGTGGTGACGTCGCTCAGCGGACAGCGGGTGGAATGGGGACATCTTTCCCGGCGCGACGCGGATCTGAACCTCGGCTCGATGGGGAACGCGCTCGCCGTGGGCATCGGTCTCGCGCTGGCGCTGCGACACCGGAAGGTGTTCGTTTTCGAATCCGACGGAAGCGTGTTGTTGGCGCTGTTCAACCTTCCCACGCTGGCCAATCTCAATCCGCCGAACCTCGCCGTCTTCGTTTTCGACAACGAGGCTTACAGCGGCACGAGGATCAGCCACCCGACCGCGACCGCGGGTAAAACCGACCTGGCGGCGATGGCGCGGGCAGCGGGCATCGAGCACGCGGTCACGGTCTTTGCTCTCGACGAGTTCAAGAGGGAGGCGGCCGCGGCGCTGAGGGAGAGCGGGTTGAAGTTCGTCGTCTGCAAGGTCCAAGAGACCACTGGGCACCGCGCAATCCCCCGCAGCAACGTGGACCTCTTGGAAACCAAGTACCGCTTCGTGCGTTATCTGGAGCGCACCGAAGGCATGGCCATCTTTCGCGGGCGCGGCTAGGCGCCGATCGCTGGAGGCATCCGATCGTCGTGAACTCGGAGCTCGCAAGTCAAACGGTTTCGGCGCTGAAGGAAGCGGGGATCAGCTTCGTCAGTTACCTGCCGGAGACCCGATTGAGCGAGATGGTGCCTCTGCTCCAGGCCGACTCCTCGTTCATGCTGGCGCCCGTGGCCAGCGAAGCCGAGGCCGTCGGCATCGCCGCGGGCGCGGCTTTGGCCGGCAAGGACGCGGCAGTCTACATGGAAGGAACCGGCCTTTTCGTCTCCTGTTACAGCCTGCTCACAGTCGGTGAACGCTACGGCGTGCCGATGCTTCTTCTGGTGGCATACGTGGGCGATTTCGAGGACCGCCGAAACACGTTTCTCTTCTCCCATTACGGGACCAGGACCGCCGGGCTGCTCGACACGCTCGGCATTCAGTACCGGGTGGTCGATTCGGGCCGGACCGTGGCGCCGAGGATCAGGGACGCCGTTCGAGCGATGCACGCCTCAAAGCTGCCGGTGGCGCTGCTGTTCACGGGGGAATTCACTGAATAGCGAGGTTCACGGGAAAGCGAGGGTTGGCTCCATGAGCGTTCGATTGCGCGTCGCGGCTGTTCTTCTCGCCGGCGGCCTGGCGGTCATCGCCGGTCCGGCGGCTCGCGCGAAAACCATTTATATCGGGGTGTCCAACCCCGATATGTCTTTTCTCAGCGGAGGCGTCGCCAAGTTCCAGGGGTACTTCCAGGACGAAGGGCTGGACGTCGAAATCCTGCAAATGAACGCCAACGTGTCGGTCGCCGCCCTCGCCGCCGGAAACATCGACTACAATCTGATTCTGCAGTCGGTCGTTACCGCCAACCTCCGCGGACTGCCGCTCAAGGTAGCGGGCATCCTGATCGAGCGTCCCAACCATGTCGTCGTGGTCCACCCCGGCATCCGGAAGTTCGCCGACCTCAAAGGCAAGAAGATCGGCATCAGCTCCTTCGGCTCGCTGGTGGACATTCTCGCTCGGCTAACGGCGGCGCACTTCAATCTCGATCCGAGGTCGGACATTGAGCTCGTGGCCGCGGGCAGCAGCTCGGCGCGCGTGGCTCAGCTGCAGGCCGGCCTCGTGCAGGCGAGCTTCGTCACGCCGCCGGGGAACCTCCGGGCGGAAGCGGCGGGGTTCAAGAGCCTTTTGAGCGTCCGTGATCTGTTCCTTTTCCCCGTGAACGGCATCGGGGTGCACGAGCAGAAGCTGAAGAATCATCGGGCCGAAGTGAAAAAAGTAACTCGGGCGCTTCTCAGGGCGAACCGCTACATCCTGGACAACCCGAAAGGGGCGATCAAGATCCTCGCCACCTGGGGCCGGACCAGACCGGAGGTGGCCGAGGAGGCCTACCACGTCAACGCGAGGAACTACAGCCGCAATCTGCTGGTATCGACGGCGACGCTGGAGCGGGTCATCGAGAGCACTCGCTTGAACGTGGAGACGAAACGGAAAGTGGCCGTCGAGGAGGTCTTCGACTTTGGTCTCGTGCGCGAAATCTTGAAGGAGATGGGCGAGAATCCCAAATAGCGGGAGTGCGGCGGACCACCCGCAAGAAAAGTGCAGAAGATAGATGAAGGAGTCGAGCGCGAAGACGGGGGGAGCGAGGCGGCACCGTAAGCCCGGCCGGGTGATCGGGGTTCCGACGCCCCGCTCCGAGGGACCGGAAAAGGTTTCCGGGAGGGCGGTCTACGCGACCGACGTGACGCTCCCGGGCATGCTGTGGTGCAGGGTTCTTCGCAGCCCGATCCCTTATGGCCGTATCAAGCGTATCGATGTGTCCCGGGCCGCCGCGCTTCCCGGCGTGAGGGCGGTGGCCGCGGGGGACGACGTGCGCGGCCTTCTGATCGGGCGAAAAATCTACGACATGCCCGTTCTCGCCGACGGAGTGGTTCGCTTCGTCGGAGAGAAGGTCGCCGCGGTCGCGGCGGAAACCGAAGAGATCGCGGAGGAGGCGCTCGGCCTGATCGAGGTCGAGTACGAGGAGCTGGATCCCGTGCTCGATCCGCTGGAAGCGCTGAAGCCGTCGGCGCCGCTGCTCCATCCGGGCGTCGCCGGCTATCGGGGGTTGCTCCACCCGATCGAGGCGCCGAGCAACGTCTTCTTCGACATGAGCTGGGGAAAAGGGGACGTCGACGCAGGCTTCCGCGAGGCGGACCTCGTCGTCGAGAACACGTTTCGCGCGCCGCCGGTGCACCAGGCCTACATCGAGCCTCACGCCTGCGTCGTGCGGGCGAACCCCTCCGGCCCGGCGGACATCTGGGCGTGCTCGAAGGTGCCATTCGCGCTCCGCGAGCAGGTAGCCGCGGCCTTCCGCAAAAGTCCGGACGATTTCGTCGTCCATCCCTGTTACATCGGCGGCTGCTTCGGCGGTAAAGGGGACTTCATGGACGTTCCGGTTTGCTACCTGCTGTCGCTCAAGAGCGGTGGCCTCCCGGTGAAGATGGTGATGGACTACGCGGAGGAGTTCGTCGCCGGCAACCCGCGCCACGGCGCCATCGTGACGGTCAGGACCGGCGTCAAGCGTGACGGGCGGCTCGTCGCCCATCGTCTGGACTTCCTCTACGACAGCGGGGCCTACGCGGCGTTCAAGCCGCAGGGTTACCTGGTCGGGCCCAGGGAAGCGGCCGGGCCGTACCGGATCCCCAACGTCCTGGTCCGCGAGAGGATCGTCTACACGAACAAGGTTCCCTGCGGGCATATGCGGGCACCGGGCGATCCGCAGGGATTTTTCGCCAACGAGTCGCAGATGGATCTCGTCGCCAGGCGTCTGGGCCTGGACCCTATCGAATTCCGGAAGCGCAACCTCATGCGCGACGGCGACGTTTCGCCGATCGGCCACGTCGTGCCGCACATCAGGGCGACGCAGACCCTGGATCGCGCCCTGGCGGCCGCGGGGTACCGCGGGCCGAAGGGGAGGCACGTGGGGCGCGGCGTCGCGGTCGCGCAGTGGATTCCCCTCGGAGGCGAGTGCCGCGCGGTCGTCACGATCGACGAGGACGGGGGCGCGAGCGTCGCCACCGCCATGGTCGACCAGGGCGCCGGCACGTATACGGCGATGCGGCAGATCGCCGCGGAGGAGCTCGGGCTCGACGTCGGGCACGTCCGTTTCGAGATTCTGGACACCAGCCGCACCGCACCGGATACCGGCGTGGGCGCGAGCCGGGCCACGCGGATCTTCGGGAACGCCACCCTGGCCGCGGCGCAAGACGCGGGGCGCAGGCTCCGCGAGGCGGCGGCGAAGATGCTCGGCGTCTCCCCGGAGCGGCTGCGTCTGGCGGGCGGCGCGGTCGTGGCACCTTCGGGGCGGAGGCTCTCCTACGGCGACGTCGTGAAAAGCGCCGGAGGCGCGATCCGCGGAGACGGATCTTACCGGAACTTCGCTTCGGGGCCCGAGGCGGCGGTTTGCGTCCAGGTGGCGGAGGTGGAGATCGACGTGGAAACGGGGAAGCTGGAGGTCCGAAGGTTCACCACGGCCCACAGCACGGGCACGGTGATCAACCCGCTCGCCCATCAAGGGCAGATCGACGGCGGCGTGGTGATGGGCATAGGCTATGCGGTCATGGAAGAACTGCCGATCGAGGAAGGCAGGGTCGTGGGCCGGAGCTTCGCGGAGAACAAGATCCCGTCGGTCCGCGACATTCCGGAGCTTCGAACCGTGGTCGATGAAATTCCCGTGGGCAACGGCCCGTACGGCGGCATGAGCATCGGCGAGCCGCCGGTGATCCCCGGAGCGGCGGCGATCGCCAACGCCGTGCACGACGCCGTCGGCGTGCGCATCCGCGACCTGCCGATCACGGCGGAGAAGATATTCAACGCCCTCGCGGAGGCGCGCCGGTCTTCTCACGGGCCCGAGAGAGAGGGCCGGCCCGCCGACGCCGACGGGCGCCGCATGGTTGCGGCGTCGGGAGCCGCTTGATATTGACGTTTCGCCCATGAAGGAAGAGCTTGCGCGTAGACTCGTGGGCGCCCTGAAAGGCGCCGGAATCGATTTCGTCACGTACCTGCCCGAGACGCGGCTGAGCCAGATCCTCCCGCTGCTTCGGGCCGAGCAAGGCATCACGCTGGTGCCGGTGGCGAGCGAGGCGGAGGGGGTGACGATCGCCGCGGGGGCCGTCCTCGGCGGAAAACAAGCCGCGGTCTACCTGGAGAATACCGGGCTGTACGTGTCAAGCTATCCGCTCCTCACGCTCGGAAAGCAGCTCGGCGTGCCGCTCCTGCTCGTGGTGGCCTACCTCGGAGGGGTGCCCGATCAGCGCAACAGCTTTCTCTACGCGACCATCGGCAACCGGACGGTCCCGCTGCTCGAGAGCCTGGGGATCGAGCACCTGCTGATCGAAGATGACGTGCGCCTGGAGATCAAGGTGGCGGACGCGGTCCGCGCGGCCAACGCGCTTCGCAGCCCGGTCGCGCTGCTGTTCGGGGGCGATTTCACCGTATGATCCGCAAGGAATGTCTGGAGCTCCTGGCCGCGCGCATCACCGATCAGCTGGTCGTGACGTCGCAAAGCGGCCAGCGAATCGAATGGGCGCACCTCTCGCGGCACGAGGGCAATCTCCTCGTCGGAATGATGGGTTGCGCGCTCGGAGTGGGAATGGGGCTCGCGCTTGCGCTGCCGCACCGCAAGGTGATCGTTCTCGAGTCGGACGGCAGCGTGCTCCTTTCCCTTTTCAACCTCGCGACGCTCGGTAACCTGAGGCCCGCGAATCTTGTCGTTTACGTCTTCGACAACGGCGTCTACAGCGGCAGCCGGATCAGCTATCCCACGGCAACCGCCGGTCATACGGACCTCGAGGCGATCGCGCGCGGCGCGGGCGTGCCCAACGCAACCACGATTCGCGAGGTCGAGCAGTTCAGGCGGGAAGGGCTCGCCGCTCTCGACCGGCGGGAGACCGCGTTTCTCGTGTGCAAGGTGCAGGAGAGCCTGATCCATCGGGAAATACCGCGGCCGGTGACCGATCTCGCGGAAAACAAGTACACGTTCGTGAGGTACCTGGAGAGAACGGAAAACAAGCCTGTTCGTTTTGTCGGACGGGGTTAGAGACAGGGCTGAAGCCCGGGAGGGTCGTTCATGGTCGGAAGCGTGCGGTCGGCGATTCGGATTCTGGCGGTGGCCGGTTTGGTCGCGGGAAATCCGGGTGGGGCAGTTGCGCAGGAGTTCTTCAAGGACAAGGTCATTCATTTCATCGTCGGCTATTCGCCCGGGGGATCGTTCGACCTCTATACCCGGGTGATCGCCCGGCACTTTTCGAAGCACGTCCCGGGAAATCCGACGACCGTAGTGGAGAACATGACCGGCGCGGGCGGCATCATCGCCGCGAACCACCTGTTCAACCGCGCCAAGCCGGACGGGCTGACGATCGGCGCCTGGGCCGCGCCGCTGGTCCTGCAGCACATCATGGGAAACGAAGCGGTGAAGTTCGACGGGCGCAAGTTCGACTACCTCGGCGTCCCGAGCCCTTACGACACCGTCTGCACGTTCAACAGCCAGAGCGGCATCGGCAGCGTGGAGGACTGGTTCGCGGCGAAGCGGCCGATGAAGATATCGTCGATCGGACCGGGGACGAGCACGTCCGACATCCCGAAGCTCTTGAAGGCCGCGCTCAATTTGCCGCTGGAGGTCCTCGATGGGTACAAGGGAGGCGCCAACGCGCGCCTCGCGGTGGAATCCGGAGAGGTCGACGGTTACTGCGGTTCCTGGCAGACGGTCGAGACCGTGTGGCGCAGCGCGTATGAAAGCGGCAAGATCCGGGCGGTGCTGCAGGCGACGCTGGAATCCCATCCGAAATACAGGCATGTGCCCCTGGCGATCAAGTACGCGAAATCCGACCTCGCGCGCCAGCTGATCACGGTGGCTGACAGCGCCCACGGCGCCCAGTTTCCCTATTCGCTTCCGCCGGGCGTGCCCAAGGACCGGCTCCAGATCCTGCAAAAGGCGTTCGTCAATACGCTCAAGGACCCGGAGTTCCTGGCGGAAGCCAGGAAGTCGAAGCTCGACATAGAGGTGGTCGACGGCCCGACGGTGGCGAAAAAGCTCGCGAGCCTCTACAACCTGAATCCGCAAACGGTGGGAAAGCTCAAGGAGGTCCTGCTGCCGAAGAAATGAGCGGCAGCCGCTCGAAGGCAGGAGGCAGTTGCAACCCGCCTCCCGTTGGTGCCGGTCGAGCGCGCCACTTTCGGCGGGCAAAAACGCCAACGGATCCTCCGACGATAGCGTCCTTAACGTCAAACTCACGCCCGCCTCTTCTCCCCTTGCCTAAACGAGCGGCCGGGAATAACATCCGTGGCTGATTCGGCTCCGGCACGGGCGCTGTCGCAGCCACGGGATGGACGGCCGTTCGACGGCGGCGCGCCCGCGCCGCCGATTGATCGGCGAGCATGCTTCGCTGCGCCCATTTCAGGCAATGGCGCCACCGGTACTCGAGTTCCGCAACGTCACGAAGCGCTTCGGCTCCGTGCAGGCCGTCGACCGGATGAGCTTCACCGTCGGCCCGGGTGAGTTCTTTACTCTGCTGGGACCCTCGGGCTGCGGCAAGACCACGACGCTGAGGCTCGTTGCCGGCCTCGAGGAGCCCGACGGCGGCGAAATCCTCCTTGGAGGCAGGACGGTGGCGGCACCCGAGCGCGGGCTCTTCACTCCTCCCGAGAAGCGGCAGCTGGGAATGGTCTTTCAGTCCTACGCGGTCTGGCCGCATCTCACCGTGTTCGAAAACGTCGCGTTTCCCTTGCGCGTGCGACGCCAGCCGGCCGCGACCATCCGCCGCCGCGTGGAGGAGGCGCTGGAGAGCGTCGGGCTGGCTGGCCTGGCGGAACGGGGCGCGACGGCTCTTTCGGGAGGGCAGCAGCAAAGGGTCGCGCTGGCGCGCGCCCTGGTATATGCTCCCGCGATCCTGCTGCTCGACGAGCCTCTCTCCAACCTCGATGCCAGGCTGCGCGAGCAGATGCGGCGTGAGATTCGAGACCTGCAGCGACGGCTGGACCTCGCGGTGCTCTACGTGACGCACGATCAGGCCGAGGCGATGACCCTGTCGGACCGCATCGCCGTGGTGCGCCAAGGTCGCTTCGAGCAGATTGGGACCCCGGCCGAGCTTTACGAGGCGCCCGCAACGACCTTCGTCGCCGAGTTCCTGGGGCGGACCATCATCCTGGAAGGAATGCTGGTCAAGGAAGCGGGGACCTGCTGGTTCGAGCTTGCAAACGGCGGCGGCCGCGTGGCGGTGGGGAACGGCAAGGGCGATGGTCTCCGGGCGGGCCAGGCGGTGCGGCTCCTGGCGCGCCCCGAGGACGTGGAGGTACGTCCCCCCGGCGGGCCTGCCGACGACGGGATTCCCGCGGTGGTGGACGACGCGACCTATCTCGGCGACCGTTTCGAGTATCGCGTCAATGCTTCCGGCTCCGTATTCGTGCTTCCGGCGCCGAAGCGGCGGCGCTATTTCACGGGATCGGAAATCCGCCTGCGGTTCGATCCTGCCTCGGTGCATTTGCGGCCGCTCTGAGCGTTCATGATTTCCGGTGTTCGGCTCCTCTCCGCGCCGCACTTTCGCATCCGGCCCGTTCGGCTGGCCGAAATCGTCATGCTGGCGTTCCTGGCGGTGGCGATGGGATTGCCGCTGCTCTACCTTCTCGCCGGCAGCTTCCGGCTCACGCCGCCGGGGGAGCCCGCGGCTTACGCGCTCGATAACTGGGCACGGGCCTTCAGCGACGAGGGAATGCTCGGCGCGCTGTGGATGAGCTTTCTCCTGTCCACCGCGCGCTTGATCCCGGCAATGATCCTGTCGGTGCTGATCGCCTGGCTGATCGCACGCACCGATATGCCCGGAGGCAAGGCGATCGAGGCGTTCTGCTGGTTCGCCTACTTCATCCCCGATTTTCCCCTCGTCCTCGCCTGGATTCTCCTGCTCGACCCGAATTTCGGTTTCCTGAACGGCCTTGCCCGAGCGCTGCCGTTCGTCGACGGGCCGATCTTCAACCCGTACAGCTTCTGGGGAATCGTCTGGGTCCACACCTCGACCGGAGGCGTCTGGTTCAAGGTGATGCTTCTGACTCCGGTGTTCCGCCGGCTCGGCGCCTCGCTGGAAGAGGCGGCACGAGTATCGGGAGCCGGGCCGGCGGCGATGCTCCGGCGCGTGACTTTGCCCGTACTGGCGCCCATGATTCTCGCCGTCTCGGTACTGAGCTTCATCCGCGGCCTCCAGTCGTTCAACACGGAGCTTCTCCTGGGGACGCCGGCCGGCATCTTCGTCTATTCCACCCGCATCTATGATTACCTGCAGGACGAGCCACGCGCCTACGGCGAGGCAACGGCGCTGGGATCGGTTTTCCTCCTGATCCTGGCGCTGCTCCTGGCTGGCTACTGGCGCTTTCTGAGCGGCACGAGACGGTTTGCGGTCGTGAGCGGCCAGGGGTACTCGACGTTACGCGTCAGACTGGGGACGTGGCGCTACGCGGCTCTGGCCGCCTGTCTGCTTTACGTCGGCGTGATGATGATCTTGCCCCTGTGCTTTCTCGTTCTGGGCTCGTTCATGCGGCGTTACGGCTTCTTTCAGATCGATTCGCCCTTCACCATGGCGCACTGGCGCGGCCTGCTGGGTGATCCGGTTTTCTGGCTGGCGTTGAAGAACAGCCTCGTGATCGGCGCGGTCACGGCCGCAGGCGGCATCCTCCTCTACTCCACGGTGGCGTATCTGGTGGTGTCGCGTCGAACCGTTGCGGGACCCGTGCTCGAGGCGCTTTGCTGGGTGCCGCACGTTCTACCCGGCATCCTGCTCGGCCTCGGGCTGCTCTGGCTTTTTCTCGTCACGCCGCTGCGCAGCGTGCTCTACGGAACCGTATGGGGGATCGCCCTCGCCTTGATCCTAAGCGACAGCCCGGTGACCACGCAGGCGTTCAAGGCCGGTCTCATCCAGCTCGGCGCCGACCTCGAAGAGGCCGCGCGCGTCAGCGGGGCTTCCTGGCTCTACACCTACCGTCGAATCCTTTTGCCGCTGGTCGCCCCGATTGCCGGCGCCGTCGGCCTGATGAACTTCGGCAGCGCCTTGACCAGCATCGGCATTCCCGTGCTACTGTACAGCCACCCGTCGCGGCCGCTGGCGATTCTGCTCCTGGAGTACAGTTTCGCCGGTGAGCTGGAACGGGCGGCGGCACTGGGTCTGCTGATCACGTTGCTCATAGGCGTAATGATGATAGCCGGGCGGCGCCTGGGACTGCAGCTCTCGGGGGCCGATTAGCCGGGCGAAAACCGGGGAGGAAGTCGATGGGGAGAACACGGGCGTTCCTTTGGCTGGTCGGCTGCTGCTTGGCGCCGGCTCTTGCCCAGCCTTGGGCGGCAGAAAAGGAATGGCAGGAGGCGATCGCCGGGGCAAAGAAGGAAGGAAAAGTGGTCGTTGCGGGATCTCCGGACCCCGTGATGCGTAACGAGGTCATCCCCAGGTTCTCGGCGCGCTTCGGGATTCCGGTGGAATTCATCGCCGGTCGTTCGAGCCAGATTGCGGCGCGCGTGCAGGCCGAGCGGTCGGCGGGGATCTACAGCGTCGACGTCTATCTATCGGGACCAGATACGACCGCGGTGACGCTGTACGGGGGAAAGCTGATCGATCCGGTTGGGCCGCTGCTTGTCATGCCGGAAGTGGCGGACGGTTCGAAATGGAAAACCGGAAAGGTGTGGCTGGTCGACCCGGAACAGAAGTTCGTGGTGCGTCCGTTCAGCAGCGTGGCGACGTTGCTTTTCATCAACACCGATCACGTGAAGCCGGAGGAGATGCGCTCGGTCAAGGATCTGCTCAACCCGAAGTGGCGCGGGAAGATTTCGGTCGAGGATCCCACGACGACGGGGGCGGGCGCGAACGCGGCGGCGCGTTTCTACAGCGAGCTCGGCGAGGAGTTCGTGAAGAGCTTCTACATCGATCAGAAGCCGGTCCGCACGCGGGATCGGCGCCAGATGACGGACTGGCTCGCTCGCGGGACGCAGCCGGTCTGCCTCAACTGCCGGGAAGACGACGTACGGCCGCTGATCAAGGACGGCTTGAGAGCGCTCGAGGTTTTCGAGCTTTCGGGGATGAGGCCCACGGTCAACGGCTCACCCTGGTTGCTGACGGTGGCGAACCGGGCGCCGCACCCTAGGGCGGCGCAGGTATTTGCAAACTGGATGCTTTCGCGAGAGGGCCTGGAGATTTACGCCCGCGGTTACGGTTCCGCGACGCTCCGGACCGATGTCGACGAATCCTTCCTCAAGCCCGAGAACATTCCGAAGCCCGGGGTCAAGTATTTCGACGACACCGAGTGGAAATGGGTGGTGACTGGCCGCCGGGAGCACCGCACGAAAGTGTGGAAGCTGTTGAAAGGGCGCTGACCGTCCCGTGCAAGGCATTGAAGACGCGGCCCTCGCCCGAGGCGGACTTCGTGAACGGAAAGACGTGGCGCCACTTCGACGGTTCGAGCCCGGCGGCAGAGGCGGAAAGGCGGTGAACGATGGCCAGGAAGATCAGGGTTTACTACAGAGCGCCGAGCCATGTGCCGCTCTGGAAGGTCATGGAGGAAGGCGGCTTTCTCGAGAAGCACGGATTGGCGATGGAGCTCGGCTCC
Organism: Candidatus Zixiibacteriota bacterium; assembly: GCA_035574315.1. NCBI lineage: Bacteria > Pseudomonadati > Candidatus Zixiibacteriota > Candidatus Zixiibacteriota bacterium. The sequence continues at coordinate 41,224 of DATLYW010000023.1, read as the reverse complement.
CTCGAAGGACAGCGCAGGCGGGCAGCGGAGGGTCTCAAGGCGGGAGACCTCGACATCGTTTCCGGTAACCATCACAACCTCTACGCCCGCAAGGCGCGCCACGGCGACCCATACGTCCATCTCGCTCAGACCAACAACCGCTGGCGGGAAAACTTTCTCGTCGCGCGCGACGGGATTGACGGCCTTCAGGACCTCAGGGGCAAGAGGGTGGCGATGGATGATTACGACGGCCATACCGGGCTCAACGTCTGGCTCTACCTCAAGCGGGCCGGGCTCGAGGAAGGTCGGGACGTAGAGCTGGTCACGGATCCGGTGAAGGGCGTCGAGCGGGCGCGCGGAGTCGCGGAGGGCAAGTACGACGCGACGTTCATCCGGGCGGTGGAGCGCCTGCGGGTGCTTCGCTCGGGCGCACGGGTGATGGAAGTGCCGCCGATGGCGATGATCGAAGGCGTCACGCTCACGACGACCACGACCTACGTGAAGAGCCACGAGGAGGAGGTCCGCGCGTTGATTCTGGCGCTGATCGACGCCATCCATTTCTTCAAGACCCGCAGGGCGGAGACGCTGGAGATCGTCAAACGGCATTGCGGCCGGATGCTCCGGATCGAGAACGACGAAGAGTGGGACTGCTTCTACGAAACCCAGGCCGCAACCCTGGAGCCGGCGCCGTACCCGTCGTTCGAAGCGATTCAGAACGTCTTTGCCCTGGCGGTGAAGCGCGATCCGGAGATCAAGGACTTCAACCCGCTGATCCTGTGGGATCTGCACTATCTCCGGGAGATCGACGACAGCGGCTATATCGACCGGCTCTACCGCCGAGAAAATCGAGAAGAGGAGACCAGAACGGAGCGATGATTCCCAGCAAACAGGCGACGCTCACCGACGAATCGACTTACCAGCAGTGGGTCAAGACCGAGGGAATTCCGGTCATACGCGAGTTCTTCATCCAGGACATCAAGAAGGTTCCGCTCGAGCCGTGGAAGCGGATGGGAGGGCTCGGAGTCTATCTGAACCTGATCGGCACCGGCGAGGCCAACGACGCCTACATCTACGAGATCCCGCCGGGGGGGAAAAGCAAGGAGCAACGGCATCTTTTCGAGGAGATGATCTACGTGATCTCGGGGCGCGGCGCGACCAGCGTCTGGCAGCCGGGCGGCAAGAAGCAGACCTTCGAATGGCAGACCGGGAGCCTGTTCTCGCCGCCGCTCAACTGCTGCTACCAGCACTTCAACGGCAGCGGCTCGGAGCCGGCCCGGATGCTGGCGGTCACGAACGCCCCGGTGGTCCTCAACCTCTTTCACAACGTGGATTTCGTTTTCGACAACCCCTACGTGTTCGAGGACCGTTTCGCCGCGGAAGAAGAGTACTTCTCGGGCCGCGGCCACTCCTTTCCCGGGAGGATCTGGGACACCAACTTCGTCCCGGACGTCCACACGATGGCGCTCCAGGAGTGGCGCGAGCGCGGGGCGGGCGGAAAAAACATCATGCTGGAGCTCTCCGAGAACACGATGGGCGCCCACATCTCGGAGTTTCCCGTCGGCACCTACAAGAAAGCGCACCGCCACGGCCCCGGCGCCCACGTGGTCATCATCGCCGGAAAAGGCTACTCCCTGCTCTGGCCTCAGGGCGAGGAGATCCGGAGATTCGACTGGCAGCCGGGTGCGATCGTGGTTCCGCCGGATTTCTGGTTTCACCAGCATTTCAACGCCGGGAACACGCCGGCGCGCTATCTGGCCCTGCGGGCGAGCGGCAAGAAATTCAAGGGGCTGCGGAAGGTCTACGGCGTCGACGAGGACGTGAAAAAGGGCGGATCTCAGCTCGAATACGAAGACGAGGACCCGCGCATTCACCGCGAGTTCGAGGAGGAGCTGGCGAGGGCGGGCGCGCGCTGCGCGATGGGGGCCCTGCATCCGCGCTGCACGCAGAAGCCGGGAGTGTAGACAGGAACAGCGTCCGGTGCCGGGCAAAGCTTCAGGGCGAGAACCGGAAGGCCGAGACTGCGTTCGTGCCCGGGCGCGAAGGAGGACCGTGATGACCGCGTTCTGGTCGACGATCGGTTGGGCGTTGGCCTGGATGGCCTCTCTGGCCGCGATCGCCGCGGCGCAGGAAAAGGCGGCCGAACGGCTGCGCGTCGGCGGCGGCTCGGCGTCGGCCACGCAAATGTCGCTCTGGCTCGCCAAGGAAGGCGGCTACTACGAAAAGAACGGCCTCAACGTGGAGGTGATCAGCATTCCCGGAAGCTCGCTCGCGCTCCAGGCGATGCTGTCGGGAGAGGTGCCCGTGATCCAGGCGGGGGGCGCCGGCCCGATCCAGGCGGCTCTGTCCGGAACCGACACGGTGATCGTCGCTACGATCGCGAAAAAATTCACCTGGTGGATCTTCAGCCAGCCGAACATCCAGCGGATGGAGGATCTCAGGGGGAGGGTCTTCGGCACGACGCGCTTCGGCACGCAGTCGGACCTCGCCTCGCGCATCGCCCTGCGCCTCCACGGCATCGATCCCGAGCGCGACATCGTCATGGTGCAGACAGGGGGGCCGGCGGAAACCGTCGGCGCCATGCTGAGCGGCAAGGTGCACGCCGCGGCGATCAGCCCGCCGGCGACGCTGCAGGCGAAGAGGGTGAGGTTGAAGGAGCTGCTCGATCTCTCCAAGCTCGACGTCGAGTACCACGTCAACGGCGTCGTGACCACGCGCCGTTTCCTGAGAACCCACGAGGACGTCGTGAGGCGCTTTCTCCGGGCGTACATCGAAGGCGCGGCTCGCGGTCGGCGGGACAAGGCCTTCGCCCTCAAGACGATGGCCAAGTACTTCCGCACGAGCGACCGCGAGGTCCTGGAAGAGACCTACGAGCTGATCCTTCGCAACGGCTTCAGCATCCCGCCGTATCCGGCGGGGATCGCGAACCTGCTCCAGGAGCTGGAAAAGCAGTTCCCGAAGGCGAAAGGCGCGAAACCCGAGGAGTTCTACGACAGCCGTCTGGTAAAAGAGCTGGAGCAGAGCGGCTTCATCAAGGCCGTCCTCGCAACGCGGTGAGCCGCAAGCCCGGGCGGCCGTCACGCGGCCCGGACGAGCGAGACGAAATCGAGGACGGAGCCCGCCTCGTCGAGGCGTTGCGCGCGCTCGACGATTTCCCGCGCCCGTTCGGCCCCGTAGACAGGGCCCATGAGATCGAGCGCCTTTTCCTCCACCTCCTCGTTGCTCATGGGATTTTGCGGCGTGCCGCGAACGCTGACCACGTGCTCGCGCAGCAGCCGGCCGTCGCGCGTCGCGATTTCGACGATCGCCTGGCGCGGGATCGGCGAGCGCATCAGCTCTTCGTCCGGAACGAGGCGCACCCGCGCCTTCAACGCGAGGACTTCGGGATCGCGCATGCGCTCGGCGCTGTGCGCCGACTCGAAGGTGAGCCGCCGGTCGAGCAGGAGCACGGCGAGGATGTACTGGACATTGACGTCCGGCATCTCGCGGTCGTTCACGACGCCGGCGCGGTCGGCGGGAAGCCGGACCGTGACCTGCTCGATCGCCGCGGGCGAGATCGGATCGCGCTTCAGGATCAGCAGCGCGGCGTCCGCGGCGGCCTGGATGGGCGCGCCGACGGGAAAGCGTTTGATCGAGGTCGCCAGGATCTCGTAACGCGATCCGAGCCCCTCGATCAGCTCCTGCGGCCGGGGCGCCGGCGAGTAGGCGGCGAGGAAATTGTTTTCGCCCTCGAAAACGTCGTCGACGGCGGTGAAGCCGGATTGAACGAAGAGCGCGGCCGTCACCCCGTTGCGCGCGGGCATGCCGCCGAAATCGAAGGCTTTTTCCACATGGCCGGAATCGCGTACCCACGACAGCACGCCCGAGGCCTGCTGCGCGGCGTAGGAGAGCGCCCAGCGGATTCGGCGGGCGTCGAAGCCGCACAGGCAGCAGGCGGCTGCCGCGGCGCCGAAGGTGCCGCCGATGCTGTAGGTGCTGTGAAGCCCCCAGTGTTCCTTGCCGAGCGCCCGCGTGAGGCGGCAGGCGACGTCGTAGCCGGCGACCACGGCCCGCAGGAGGTCCAGGCCCGTCCGGCCCTCTTTCTCGGCCAGCGCCAAGGCGGCCGGCACGATGGCGCAGCCGGGGTGAGTCTTCGACTCCCAGTGGGTGTCGTCGGTTTCGTCGGCGTGGGCCAGCATGCCGTTGGCGAGCGCGGCCAGCTCCGCGGGGACCTTGAGGCCACCCGCCGCCACGCTGCACTCCGGGTTGCCGCCGCGGCCGCGCGCGTAGCGGATCGCAAGGCGCCCCGGCTCGAGACGGGAGCCCGACGCCATCGCCGCGAGCGCGTCGAGAACGTGCTGTTTCGCCTTGAGCAGCACCCCGGGCGGAAGCTCGCTTTGCGGGCATGCCGCAATGTATTCACTCAGTTGCTCTGCGATCATTCCGGGCTCCTGCCGACGGGAGCAAAAAGTCCGCCGGACGCGCTCATCAGATCAAACGGCGCTCCGCAAGTCCAGCCGCCCGCTTGACTCGCAGAGCGACGATGGAATAGGTAGGGTTGGGCGCCGGGACTCGCGGGAAATTTCCGGCTGAAAGGAGCCAGCGGACATGGCGTCGGCCAATTGGCGGGGAACCGTCGGGGTCGTCAAGCCGACCTACGACTCGGGATCGCTCGTCGAGTTCATCCGGATGCTCCCGGAAGGCGTCGGCGTCATCCCGGTGTATGCGGGAATCAAGGAACACACCGAACGAGGCTACCTGGCGGTGATGGAGACCTACCAGCGGTGCGTGGAAACGCTGGCGTCAGTCGGCGTGCAGCTCATCCATCCGGAAGGCGGTCCGCCGTTCATGGTGCGGGGGCACGCCGAGGAGCGGAAGATCGTCGGAGAATGGGAGGAGAAGTACCGGTTGCCGGTGTTCACCTCCGGGATGACCCAGACGGCGGCGCTGCGGGCGCTCGGCGTCGAGCGGTTCGTCGGTTGCACCTATTACCGGGACAACCGGCTCAACGACATCTTCGCCCGCTATTTCACCGACGCCGGGTTCGAGGTGCTCGGAATGGAGGGCATGGACACCTCCCCGGGAGAGGCGAAAAACCTTTCGACCGAAGAGATCTATCGCCACATCAAGCGGTCGTTTCTCGGGCACCCGAACGCGCAGGCGGTCTACCTCCTGGGTTCGGGCGCCTGGCGCGTCGCCGACGTGATCGCTGCCGAGGAGGATCTCGGGGTGCCGGTTCTGCACCCGGTCGCGGCGCGGGTGTGGTACGTCCAGAAAACGCTCCGCGTCCGCCAGCCGCTTCGCGGCGCCGGCCGTCTCCTTGCGGAGCTTCCGTAGCCTCAATCCCAGGTGCCGATCACCCTGCGCGGCCGCCAGTGGCGCGAGCGGTGCGACGCGATGTATTCCGGGCGAGCGAACAGCTTGACGAGCGCCACCCCCGCCACGAAGCCGCCGACGTGGGCCCAGAAGGCCACGCCTCCGATCTGGTCTCCGAAGGTCGCCAGGCCGCTCAGGAATTGAATGAGGAACCAGTATCCGAGCATCACCCAGGCGGGAAGGGCCACCGACGTCAGGAAGAAGCCGAGCGGCACGAGCGCGTAGACGCGCACGTTGGGATAGAGAACGAGATAGGCTCCCATCACCCCGCTGATCGCCCCGGACGCGCCCACCATCGGGATCACCGACCGGGGATCGGCGAAGACCTGGCCGAGCGCCGCGGCCAGGCCGCAGACGAGATAGAAAACCAGGAAGCGCAGCCTGCCCATGGAGTCTTCGACGTTGTTGCCGAAGAGCCAGAGGAACCACATGTTTCCCAGGAGGTGCATCCAGGAGCCGTGGAGGAACATCGAGGTGAAGAGATGCTGGGGCTGGCGTCCGGGGTCGGTGCCGCAAACCAGCCCGTCGCCCATGGGGAAGGTGGTCCCGACGGGAAGGGAAGCGGTCAGCTCGCCGGGGATCAACCCGAGCTCGCAAACCGACCAGGCGAGCGGAAGCGTGGCGCCGGCACCCTGCAACACGATCCAGCTGACGACGTTCAGGGCGATCAGCGTCCCGGTGACGATCGGCGTGCGCTGCGTCTCGTTCTCGTCTCGATAAGGAAACATCGGTGCGCGCTCCTTCCGGTTGTTGCTTCGAGCCTTCCCCGGACCGAAGCGCCTCCGGGGAAAGGTCGCTTTCGATCCGTTTCGCCGACGCGGCGCCGGCCGCTCCCGAGCATCATGACTCTACGAATACCATATCCCGCGCGGCGCGGCGACGATCCCGTACAGCCCGCCGCACGGGCGAATCGCGTAAAATTTCCACCCCGGAGAGTTCCGTTGACATTGCGGATGCCGTACGGAATGATCCGGCCGAGTAGAGACGAAGGAGGAAAACAATGGCGGAGGTTGCACAGCCGGCGGAGTTGAAGCCGGAGCGCATCGACACCTATCGGCAGTGGCAGGAGGCGCAGAAGATCCCGGTCGTCCGGGGGTTTTTCGTCGAGGACATCAACGCGGTCGAGCTGGCGCCCTGGGATCTGAAGGGCGCTTCGGCCGCCTTCGTGGTGCTCGACGGCACCGGGGGAGTGAACGACGCCTACATTTGCGAGATCCCGCCCGGCGGCAAGCTCAAGCCGCAAAAGCACCTCTACGAGGAGATGGTATACGTGACCCGGGGCTGCGGGGCGACGACGGTCTGGCAGAAGAGCGGGAAGAAGCACACGTTCGAGTGGGGACCGGGGAGTCTTTTCGCGATTCCGCTGAACGCGTCCTACCAGCACTTCAACGCCAGCGGGAGCGAGCCGGCGCGTTACTTCGCGGTCACCAATTGCTGCTTCATGATGAACCTGTTTCACAACGTCGACTTCATCTTCGAGAACGACTACGCGTTTCTCGACCGCTTCGATCCCTCGACGGAGAACTATTTCAGCGGCAAGGGCGAAGTCATCGGACGGTTCTTCATGACCACCAACTTCGTTGCCGACGCCCGCACGCTGGCTCTCGCCGATTACAGCGAGCGGGGCAGGGGCAGCACCAACATGAAGTTCAACCTCGCCCGCCAGACCATGGGCGCCCATATCTCGGAGTTTCCCGTCGGGACCTACAAGAAGGCGCACCGCCACGGCCCCGGCGCCCACGTCGTCATTCTCAGCGGGCAGGGCTATTCGATCCTGTGGCCGGAGGGAAAAGACAGGCACCGGGTCGAGTGGAAGCCCGGGAGCGTCGTGGTGCCGCCGGACCAATGGTTTCACCAGCATTTCAACTCGGGGGCGAGCCCGGCGCGCTACCTGGCCCTGCGCTGGAACAACTGGCGCTATCGCTTCATGCGCATGCAGGACGGCGAAGGCGGCACGTACACGAGCGTAAAGCAGGGCGGGGGCCAGATCGAGTTCGAGGACGAGGATCCGGCCATCCACCGGGATTTCGAGGCCGCGGTGCGCAAAGCCGGCGCGGTTTGCCGTATGGGAGACTATCACCCCGGTTGCACGGAAAAGCCGACGGCCGGCTCGCCGCCGGGCGGGAAAGCCTGAGAGCCGATCCGGACGCGTTCGCGGCGATCGCGCAAAGACAATCCGTCAGCGCGACTTCCAGACGGCGAAGCCCATGGCGCAACCGACTCCGGTCCGGGTGCGGTAGAGCGGAAGGTAGTCCACCACGGTACCGCCCTGCCCGGCGGCCCCGGCGGTAACGATCCAGTTGCGGATCTCGGAGGTGCCGTCGACCAGGGCCGAGTCCGGAATGGCGGCCATGTGATCGAGGTCATGCCGCTCCACCGCGCGCAGGAAACGGCGGTCGAGATCCTCGTCGATCAGGGTGTGGCTCAAGCCGCCCGATCCCACGACGACCACGCGCTCTTTTCCCGGGAGCCGCCGGAGCAGCGAGCCCAACGTCCGGCCGAACTGCAGGCAACGCCTGGCCGACGGCGCCGGCGGGTAATAGGTGTTGACCATGACAGGAACGATCGCGCAATCCGCTTTCGGGAGCAGAAACCTGAGCACGCGCCCGAAGGCGTGGCCGAGGCCGCCGGCGTAACGGGTTTGACGCGAGTAGGCGGGGTCGAAGCCGGCGTCCATCAGCCCGTCGAGAAGAGCCCGCGCCACCCCGGCGTCGACGCGGTATCTGACTCGATTTTCGGACAAGGGTTGATTCAGATAGCGCAGGCTCGTGCTGGCTTCGACCTCGCCGCCGAGGTAGATCGAGAAAGGCGGCATGTTGTCGTCGGTCAGGTTTTCGTGCTGGTCGTCGCCCACCACCACCAGCACGTCGGGTCGCAGGGCCTCCAGCTCGCTCCGGAGCCTTGCGATCGCCTCCATACATCCCTGCCATTTGCTCCATTTGACCGCATCGGTTTCGGCGGCTGGTCCCGGCTTCTCCGGCAGCCCTTCCGATTCCCGCAGGCGAAGGAGCCCCCAGTGATCGGGAGAGAGCATCAATTGCGGGCCATGAGACATGGCCATGCAGCCGACCAGGTTTGCCATGATCCCCGGGCGCTTTTTGGCGCCGCTCGAATCTACTACGGAAGCCGGGTCGGCAACAACCGCGCGGCGATCGCCGGTCTTGCCGAGCCGTGGCTTTAAATAGTAATAAGGGGCCGGCTCCAGGGGCCCGTCGAAGAGGCGGTTTCGCGCGAGCTCCCGGCGCGCCGGTATGATCAGTCGGGAAGAAAACGAGCTGTTGACCAGGACGGAGCGGGGCACTCCCTGCGGGGAATTGCTCCGGCGCTACTGGCAGCCAGCCGCGCTCGCCGAGGAGCTGCCTCCGGGGGGCGCTCCCTTGAGGGTCACGATCCTCGGCGAGGAGCTTGTCCTCTTCCGGGACGATCGCGGCCGGCCCGGCCTGCTGGGCCTGCATTGCGCTCACCGGGGAACCGACCTGAGCTACGGACGGGTCGAGCGAGGCGGGTTGCGCTGCCTCTATCACGGCTGGCTCTACGACATTCACGGCGCGGTTCTCGAACAGCCGGGCGAGCCGGGCGGCGGAGCCGACCGGCACCGGCTCCGCCATCTGGCCTATCCGTGCCGCGAGGCCGGCGGGGTGATTTTCGCCTATCTCGGACCGGGCGAGCCGCCGCTGCTCCCGAACTACGAATTCCTCGCGGCGCCCGAAGAGCGGCGGACGGTCACCAAGATTCTCTATCGGTGCAACTTCCTGCAGGCGAACGAAGGCAACATCGATCCGGTTCACCTCTCCTTTCTCCACCGTTACCTGGGTGAGGCGGAGATCGAGCGCCCGAGGGTGGTTGCGGGGAGCGGCGCCACCGACAACACCCTGTTGAGCGCGGACCCGGCGCCGATCATCGAGGTCGAGCCGACCCGATTCGGCCTGCGCATCCATACGGTCCGAGAGGCCCAGGGCGGGCGCTATCTCAGGATCACCAACTTCGTCTTTCCCAATCTGGCGGCGTTCGGAGGCTCGACGGTGGGGGAAGGCTACGCGGTTCACTGGCACGTGCCGATCGACGACGTCAGCCACTGGAAATATGTTTTCGCCTTCAGCCGCGAGCGGCCGCTCGATCCCGCGCTGCACGGCAAGAGCCGCTTCGAGCTCACCGCGGACTACCGTCTCGAGCGCCACGAGCTCAATCGCTACGGCCAGGATCGGGAGTCGATGAAAAACAGGAGCTTCACCGGCATGGGATTCAACTTCCAGGCGCACGACGCGTTCGCAACCGAGAGCCAGGGCGCGATCCAGGATCGAACCGTGGAGCACCTCGTTTCGTCGGACAAGGCGATCGTCGCCGCGCGCAAGCTGTTGCTGAGCGGGATTCGCGCCGTCGCGGAAGGACGCGACCCGCTGCACGTGGTCCGCAGCCCGGAGACGAACCGCTTCCCAGATCTGGTGGTCATCTCCGAACTCCTGCCGCCGCAAACCGACTGGAAACAGTACGCGCGAACGCTGATCGGCGCCGCCCGCGAGACTTCCGGTCAGCCGCTTTCCGGAGGGTAGACAATGGTCCAGAGAACCCTGTCGCTGCTTTTCCTTCTCACGCTCGGCGTCGTTTCGGCGCCGGCCCAGGAGCCGTACATGATCGCCTACGGCGGATTCGCCGGCTTTCAAGCCCCCGTCTGGGCCGCGAAGGACCTCGGCCTGATAGCCAAGTACGGCCTCGGCGCAGAGGTGGTGATGGTGCCGGGATCGACGCGGGAGATCCAGGCCTTGATCGGCAACAGCGTGCATTTCGCCCAGGTCGACGCGGTCACCACGATCAACGCGATCCACAAAGGGGCCGACCTCGTGATGATCTCGGGGTCCCTGAACACCTTTCCGTTCAGCTTCGTCGCGCAGAAGGAGATCCGAAGGCCCGAGGACCTCGCCGGCAAGAAGATCGGCGTGGTGGGGTTCGGCGGCGCCAACGAGCTGGCGATCGTTCTCGCGCTCAAGGAGTGGAACGTTCCGCGCTCCGCGGTCACCATCGTGCAGAGCGGCGGCGCCGCGCAGCGGTTGATCGCGCTTTCCGCCGGCGCGCTCGACGCCACCGTGCTCGCGTATCCCGAGCTGGGCGAGGCGGTGCGGATGGGAATGAACGTGCTGGCTCACATGCGCGACATGAGAACTGCGGCATTTCCCATGAACGCGATCGTCGTCCGCCGCTCGTTCCTCGAGAAGAACCGGGATGCGGTCAAGCGCTTCCAGCAGGCCTACGCGGAAGCCACCTATCAGCTCCTGAATCACCGCGAAAAGGCGATGGCGGTCCTTTCCAAGCGGCTCCAGCAGAAAAACCCGAAGGCTCTGGAAGAGACCTACCAGTACGTCGGATCGAGCTTCGCTTTTCCCACGCGCGTTTCGCGCGACGGGTTGCGCAACACGTTGGAGCTGCTGGCGCAGCGAGCCGGGACCAAGCCGGAGACGAACCTCAACCGCTACCTCGACGAGAGCACGCTCGACGAGCTGGAGCGGGAAGGATTTTTCAGGCGTGTCAGGGGCAAGTGAGCCCGCGCGGCACAGGCGGCGGGGAGGCCATATGCTCACGCGGATCCAGCACGTGGCGATCGTCAGTGAAAACTTCGCGCGCGAGGCGAGATTCTACGAAGCGGTGCTGGGGATGAGGCGCTCCAGGCCGGGGTCGGCGGAGGAGGAGCGGGCGATCAAGAGCAACTACGCGCTGAGCGTGAGCGACGGCTACGTGGGGATGACCATCATCGGTCGCAAGCCCGGGTACGCCCCCGGGCTGCACCACTTCGGGGTCGACGTGGACGATATCGAGGAAGCGTGCGCGCGGATCCGCGAGCATTACCCGCAGGTCGCGATCTTGAAGCGGCCCTCCAACCGGCCGTTTGCAACCCTGGGCGCTCACGACCCCGAAGGCAACTATTTCGACCTGACGCAGGAGGGGATGGCCAATCGCCGCGACGTCTATGCCGAGGCGGGGCGGGAGCAGCCGCGGCGGGTGAGCCATTTCAAGCTGCGGGTCATGAACCCCGCGGGGATCGCGGCGTTTTACCGGGACCTGTTCGACCTCCGCGAGGAGGAAAAGGCGCTCGAGGACCCCAATCACTATCTCTCCGACGGCCGCGTGACCCTGGTGATCGCGCCGTGGAAGATGACCGACTACGAGGGTGCCGGGATCGACCGGCCCGGGCTGGAGCACCTGGGGTTCAAGGTCGAGGACGTGGAGAGCGTAAAGCGCGAGCTGGGGGAATTGCGCGACCGTCTTCCCGAGATGCGCGAGCCGCCGGTCGCGGTACCCGAAGAGGGGGAGCGGCGCCTGGCTCTCATCGCGACGTGCCGTCACGCACGTTATTCGTTCTCGGATCCCGATGGCGTCTTTATTGACATCTCTGACTAAAATGGCACGATCGCGACACGATTTTCCGGCGCGGTTGGGGGTCGCAAGGCGCGGCGCCGCGGCCCGTGCTGCGTTGCCCGAAACCGGCGCGGTGCAATTTACCGTCATCCCGGACGATTTTTGTCGATCGTGGAGCCCGGCTTAGAAGCTGAAACGGCAGAAAAGACAGGCGGTTGAATCTGGCATACCACTTGCTCGGAAAATTCGCCGGCCCCATGAAACGCTTGGACATCAATCCGTACGAAGGCCAAAACTGGGCCTGGCCTCAGAAGACCTGGTTTCAGGAGCGCTTGAACGCCGTCAAGGCTCGGGAAAACGAAGCCAGGCGGAAGGGCGGGAACTCACCCAAGCAGGCCGGTCCGGTCGAAGCCGAAAAGGGCGGGGATCAGGAGACCGAGAAAGCTTGATCGTCGCCGCCGCCCCGAGGGCACGGGCAGCACGGTTTAGCTCTTGGCCTGATCCTCGCTTTCAGAGGATTCCTTCTCCGCCGGTCAATTCACCGCCGATCCCTGCACTCTAAAGACCTGAAAAACTCTTGCCTTTAAGAAGCGGCCCTCATTTCCGTTGGAGGCCATCCGCTTCGGCGCGGTAGCGGTACGGAAACGGTTGGTTCTTCGGGAGGGCTGGGCGACCGCCGCACGTGATCCGGGTCCGTCACTGGGACAGGGTCCGAGTCCCCGCCGTAGTCTTGTGCCGCCGGGCCCGGGGCCGGCCGCAAAATCGAGATTGGCCGCTGGCCGGACTCGCGAGCGGAAGGATACCGGGACGCGCGAGGCCGCGAGCCGCTGAAAAACGGTTGCACGCGAGGGCAAGTGGCGATATGAGGGGCGGTACGGGCCGCTATGAGCGCGGAAGCCCATCAACTCTCGATCGTCGGCACTTCGATCCCTCGCGTGGACGGCATCGCCAAGGTGACCGGCCGCGCGAAGTACGCCGGTGATCTTGCGCTTCCAGGCCTGGTCCACGGAAAATTCCTCCGCAGCCCCTATGCGCACGCGCGCATTCTCCTTATCGATACTCGCCAAGCCGAGGCGATGCCCGGCGTGGCGGCTGTGGTGACGGCCGCGGATTTCGCGGACGTCGGCGCGTACGTCGGCAAAGGGAAAAACAAGGACCAGCCGCTGATCGCGTGCGATCGGGCGCTCTTTGCGGGGCAGCCGGTCGCGGCCGTGGCCGCCGTCGACACGGCAACGGCGGAAGAGGCGGTGGCGCGGATCCGCGTCGAATACGAGGAGCTGCCGGGCGTCATCGACGTCGACGAAGCGCTCGCGGAAGGCGCGCCTCTGGTTCACGGTTTCGCCGAGCGAAACATCTGCCACCAGACCTCGCTCGTCAAGGGCGACGTGGAGAAGGGTTTCGCCGAATCGGACGCGATCTTCGAGGACAGCTTCGAATTTCCCATGGTCTATCACTACTCCATGGAGCCGCACACCGTGATCGCGCGGGTCGACGACGAAGGCATTCATCTGTGGACCTCGACCGGCCATCCTTTCGGCGTTCGTCAGGAGATCGCGCAGATTTTTCGCCATCCCCTTTCCAGGGTTCACGTCCACGTCGATTTCGTCGGCGGCGCTTACGGGAGCAAATCGGGGGTGAAGATCGAGCCGCTGGTGGTCGCGCTGGCGCGCAAGGCAGGCTGTCCGGTCAGGGTCGTTCAGGGCGTTTCCGAGGCGATGGCGACCTGCCGCCGCCACGCCGTCAAATGCCGGCTCAAGACCGGGGTGAAGAGAGACGGGACGCTCCTTGCGAAGGAGGCGGAAATCTACCTCAACACCGGCGCGTATGCCGAGACCGGGCCGATCGTTACGGGCCGGACCCTCACGCGCATTCTGGGCCCTTATCGCTATCCCCATTTCAAGATCAGGTCGTACTGCGTTTACACGAACACGGTCTCCGCGGCCTCGTTTCGCTCGATCGGCGGCCCCCAGACCGCCTGGGCGACCGAGTCCCAGCTCGACATCATCGCGCAAAAGCTGGCTCTGGACCCGCTCGAGATTCGCTTGAAAAATCTGGTCCGGCGCGGCGAGGAAATCCGCCCCGGGTACCGGCCGCTCGACGCCGATCTGTTCAAGGCGATCGGACTCGTCGCCGGGAGGATAGGATGGAATGGTCCGGCGACGCGCGACGGAAGGGGGCGGGGATTCGGCCTCGGCACCACGGATCCCGGCGCCCCGCTGGCCTCCACGGCGACGGTTCACGTGCTCTCCGACGGAAGCGTGGTGCTGTTGTGCGGCACGGTCGAGCTCGGCCAGGGAGCCAGGACGGTGATGAGCCAGATCGTCGCCGAGGAGCTTTCCGTCCCGCCGGAGCGCGTTACGGTCCGTCCGATCGACACTGCCTTCACGCCGTTCGACCGTTCCACCGGCTCGAGCCGGTCGACCACCGTGATGGGGAAAGCGGTGCAGCTGGCGGCGGTCGACGCGCGGCGACAGATCCTCGAGCTCGCCGCCGAATATTTCGAAGCGCCGCAAGACACGGTCGCGGTGAAGGACGGCGAGGCAAAGGCCGGAGGGCGGAAAGTTTCCTACGGCGAGCTGATTCACCGTCACTTCGCCATGCAGGGCGGGGAGCTGGTGGGAAGAGGCTACGCCCACAGCGGCATGGCGTCCGAGCCGGCCAATCCGCTTTTCTGGGAAGTCGGGGTCGGGGCGGCCGAGGTCGAGGTCGATCGGGAAACCGGCGAGGTCCGGGTGAGAAAGTACGTCACCGCGGCGGACGCCGGCAAGGCGATTCACCCTCTGCAGTGCGAGGGGCAGGACGAGGGCGCCGCCATGATGGGCTTCGGCCACACGTTCTACGAGTCGTATCGGTTCGAGTCCGGGCAGGTGATCAATTCCAGCATGGTCGACTACCGGGTGCCGCGGTTCGATGACGTTCCGGAGGAGTTTCACTCGATCTTGATCGAGGACGGAAACGGGCCTGGCCCGTACGGCGCAAAAGGTTTGGGCGAAGGGGGCATCATTCCGGTGGCGCCCGCGGTGGCGAACGCCGTCGCCTGGAGCACTGGAGCGAGAATCAAGGAGCTGCCGCTGACGCCGGAAAAAGTCTGGCGGGCACTCAACGGCCGGTCGGCGGCACCCGGCGGCCGGTAGGAGGCTAAGTCATATGCGCGGATTTCCCGGACAGGTGGCCGCGTGGCTCTTTCTGGCGGCGTTATTGCGGGGCGAGCCGGCCGCCGGCGCGCCGACAAGAATGACGATCGCGTACTCGTCGATCGGTCCGATGGCGACCGGCGTGTGGATGGCCAAGGAAAGCGGCGCTTTCGAGAAGTACGGCATCCAGGCCGATATCATTTTCATCTCCTCGGGACCGGTGGTGGTCCAGGCGCTCATCGGGGGCGACCTTCACGCCGGGAGCGGGGCCAGCAACGCGGTCATCAACGCGATCTTGAACGGCGCGCCGATCATAGGCGTGGCGGCCACCGCCAACCGGCCGTATCATCGGCTTTACGTTCAGCCGGACGTCCAGCGCCTCGAGGACCTGCGGGGGAAGACGCTCGGTGTCACCCGCTTCGGGTCGATTACCGACAACCTCACGCGCATCCTGCTGCGCCGGGCCGGCCTCGAGAACACCGTGCAGGTGCGCCAGCTGGGCGGGACGGTGGAGGTCGCGGCCGCCTTTCAGAACCGGATGATCGCGGGCGCGGTCACTTCGGAGCTGCGGGTAAGCCCGCCGGCGCAGCCCAGGATCCTCGTGCGCCTGATCGACCTCGGCATTCCCTATTCGATGAACATGATCGCGGTGTCGCGCGACTACCTGCGGCGCAACCCCGAGGCCGTGGAGGGGGTGATCAAGGCCTATACGGAGGGCATCGCGTTCATGCACAGGGAAAAGGAACGCTCGCTGAAGATCATCGCCCGGTACGCGCGGCTGCGTGATCCGAAGTTCATCGAGGACCATTACAACGACTCGGTCGCCTATCTGGACCGCATTCCGCGGGCGGAGCCCGAAGCGGTGCAGACGATCCTCGAGTTCATGGGCAGGAAGGGGATGCCGCTGGAGACTTTCGTGGACAGCACCATTCTCGATCGGCTGACGCGAACGGGATTTTTCGACAAAGTCTACAGGCGGCCGTGACGCCTTTGGCGGCTGAGCTTCGGAACGTGAGCTGACCGCGTCGCCTCTTTTGAGAGGGGCGCAGAGAAGGGAGGAGAATCGATGGAACGACCGAGAATCCGGCACATCGCGATCAACGTCCAGGATCGGGAAAAAGCCGCCGAGTACTACAAGAAGGTGTTCCGTATGGAGGAGAAATATCGCGGCCCGAGCGGAACGATCTACCTCTCGGACGGCCACCTCGATCTGGCGCTGATCAGCACCAGCAAATACCCGTTGGGCATCCACCATTTCGGCTTTCAGGTAGAGAGCGTGAAGGCGATCGAAGAGATCGCAGAAACGCGGGCCCAGCCCAACACGACCGGTGCGGTGGCCGAGAGCTGGATCAAGGACGTGGAGGGCAATCGGGTCGACGTATCGGAGCACGGCTGGCCGATCTGATTCGACGCCCGGGGGAAAACCGGGCGCGGCCGTTTTTCCCGCGGAGGGGACAAGACCGGCTCATGAACGCGAACGAATGGCGCGCTGCCTTCGGCAGGATCGCCCGCGAAACGATGTCGTCGCCGGAGCTGCAGCGCTATTTCTCCATTCCCATCACCCGCCCGCGAGCGCAGCTTTTGCTCAAGCAGCTGTCGCTTTACGTCCGGCATCGCCGGGACTGCTGGGCTTACGTATCGGGAAACTGCCCCGTGCTGGCCGTGAAAAGAAAGATCCTCGCGCACGAGTACGAGGAGACGGTCCGCGATGAGCATTCGGAGCATGGCCACCTGGACTTGCTGATCCGCCAGGGTCGATCCATCGGCCTCGATGCCGAAGAAATTCTCGGAGCCGAGCCGATCGCCTCCACGAAGGCGACCCTGTGTGCGTGGGGCTGGATCTGCAAGAAGAAAAGCTGGCTCGAAGGGCTGGCGGCGATGACGATTACCGAGTGGAACCAGGACGACCGCCTGCTCGCCGATCTAGGAGGCGGGCACGCCGCACGGATGGGGGAGAGGTGGATCGAATCTCTGGGGCTCACCTGGGACGATCTCCCGAACTGGAAGGCGCATCGCGCCGCCGACAAGGAGCACGTGGACATGTTCCTGGCGGTCTGGGAGGAGTTCGGCGCCGGAGAGAACGAGCTGCTCATCCTCCAGGCGGCCCGCGAGTCGGAGGAGCTGTACCGCGTCTACCAGGCGGGGATCGCGGACGCCATGGAGGCGCTACCGTGAGCGCCGAGGCTTCGCTTTGGCGAGCGCGATGCCGCTGGCAACCGAGGGTGCCATGAAAAGATCTCGTCGCCCGGGTCGGAAACCCGGGGCCGGAAAAATCCCGGCGCTGCTCGTAGCTCTCCTGCTTGCTCTTTCCCCGGCCGTTCGAGCCGCCGAAGCGGTCAGGGAAAGAATCGCGTTCGCCTACGCTGCGGTCAGCCCCAGCATGGCGGGTGTCTGGATGGCAAAGGAAATCGGGGCGTTTGGGCGCCACGGCCTAGCGGTCGAGCTGGTCTACATCAGCTCGGGGTCGGTCGCCGTTCAGGCGCTGGTAGGAGGAAGCGTGCAGGCGGCGCTGGGGGCGAGCAACGCGGTGGTTACGGCGGTTCTCAAGGGCGCGCCGATCGTCGCGGTGGGCAGCAATACCAGCCGTCCGGGCATGGCGCTGTGGGTCCACCCAGACATTCAGAAGCCCGAGCAGCTGCAGGGCAAGACGCTCGCGATCACGCGCTACGGCTCGACCAGCGACTTCGTGACGCGGCTGATTCTGCGAAAGCTCGACCTCGAGGGCAAGACGGAGATCCGCCAGTTCGGAGGCGTGATCGAGGCCGATCTCGGTTTTCGTGCCCGGCAGGCGCACGCCCGGGTCTCATCGCAGCCGCCGGGTCCTCAGGCTAAGCTCATGGTCGACGCGGCGGAATTGGGAATCCCATTTTCGATGAACCTGCTCGCGGTAAGCAACGACTACTACCGGAGATCGCCCAGGTCGGTCGAGGGAATCGTCAAGGCCTACATCGAGGGGATCGCGGCGCTGAAGACGCGAAAGCCGGAGGCGCTGAAGCTGCTCGCGAAATACATGGGACAGCGGGGAGGAAGCGCGGAGATGCACTATCAATTCGTCGCGAAGTATCTCGATTCCGTTCCCCGCGTCGATCCCGCGGCGGTCGAGACCGTGCTGGAGATGGTCGGCCACAAGGGGCCGCCGAAAGTTCCTCTCTTCGACAACAGCATCATCGACCGCCTCGCGCGCGAAGGCTTCGTCGACAAACTCTACCGGGGAGGTCCGTCGTGAACGAGATCGAATGGCGGCAGCGCCTCGGCGCGCTGGTTCGGGACTACATCCGCTCGCCCGAGCTGGAGCGGTATTTCGCGGTGAAGATGACCAGGGCAAGGGCGGCGGTCATGGTCAAGCAGCAGAGCCTGTTCGTGCGCCACCGGCGCGAGTGCTGGGCGCACGTCTCGGCGAACTGCCCGGTGATGGCGGTCAAGCAGAAGATTCTGGAGCACGAATACGAGGAGATCATCCGCGACGAGTTCTCCGAGTACGGGCATCTTGATCTCATCGTCCGGCAGGGGCGGTCGGTGGGGCTCGAGCCCGAGGATATTCTCCGGGCCGAGCCGCTTCCGGAAACCCGCGCCGTGCTGTACGCATGGTCGTGGATGACGAGCGAGAAGAGCTGGATCGAAGGGCTCGCCGCGCTCACGGTGACCGAATGGTGCAACGACGACCGCCTGCTCGCCGATCTCGGAGGCGGGCAGTCGACGCGCATGGCCAGGAAATGGATGGAGGAGCTGGGATTCTCGTGGAAAGAGATCCCCAACCTGCAGGCGCACAGCCAGGCGGACGAGAAGCACAGCGACATGTTCCTGCCGTTCCTGAAAGAGTTTGCGACCGGTGAAAAAGAAAAGCTCGCCGTTCAGGCCGCGAAGGATTCGCTCGCGCTCAACGCGATGTTCCGCAAAGGGATCGCGCTGGCGCAGGAGAAGATTCCGCCGGCGTGATTTCAGGCTGGATTCGACAACGCGCTGGCCGAAGCGCCGATAAAGGAGGATGCCTATGAGTCTGTGGTCCGAAACGCGAAAGGAGCTCGACGCCTTCGTCAACCGTCACTTCGACACGCCGGAATACCGGCAATTTTTCGGCGTGAAGCTGACGCCCGAGCGGGAGAAGATCCTGAACCTCCATTATCCCCACTACATCAAGAGCCGGCGGGACTGCTGGGCGGCGGCGAGCGTGAAGGCACCGCTCGACGTCAAGCGGGCGATCTGGGAGCACGAAAAGGACGAGCTGATCTACGATCCGCGGATGGGCTCGGCCCACCTGACCGACGCGCAGATGGCCGAGGCGACCGCCGAAACGAACCTGCTGCCGGGGGCGCGCGCGGCGATGTTCGCGTGGATGTACCTGGCGACCACGCGCCCCTGGCTCGAGGCGCTGATGGTCAATCACGTCACCGAGCGCAAGAACAACCCGGCGATCGTCAAGGGCGGCGGTTTCACCCAGCGCTTCGCGCACAAGAAGGTCGCCGATCTCGGCGGTACGATCGAGACGCTCGACATCAACACGCGGGTTCACATGGTGGCGGACGAAGACCACTCCGACATGTTCGAGCCGATCTTCGAGCGCTACGTCCTCGACCAGGACGCGGCCCGGGCCGTCCTCCGCGCGGCTGCGGACAGCCTTGCGATCGACCGCGCCTACCGGAGCGCGCTCGCCACGGCGATGGCGCAAATCCCCGACTAGCCCGCAGCCGGGCTTCGGGTCTGCCGGCGGCCTTGGAGGGTTTTCGTGGCCGGGCGATTTTCGGTTTTCGCCAGCAACGGCATGGTGGTGTCGAGCCGCGAGCTCGCGACGCTCGCCGGCGTGCAGGTCCTGGCCTGCGGCGGCAACGCGGTCGACGCGGCGGTGGCGACGGCCGCGGTCCTGGGCGTCGTCGAGCCGATGTCGATCGGCGTCGGCGGCGACGCCTTCTGTCTTCTTTACTCCGCGCGAGACGGGACGCTGAAGGGCCTCGACGCGAGCGGCAGGTCGCCCTTCGGCGCCAGCCTCGAATTTTTCCGTAAAAACGGCTTCGCGAAAATGCCCGAGCGCGGCATCCACTCGATTACCGTTCCGGGAGCGGTCCACGGGTGGGAGACGCTCGTCCGGGAGTACGGGACCAAGCCGCTGGGCGAGCTTTTGCAACCCGCTGTTTTTTACGCGGAGAACGGCTTCCCGGTAGCCGAGCCGACCGCGGAGTCCTGGCGCGAGTCCGAGGCGCTCCTGCGGGCGGACGAAGGGGCGGCGCTGAACTACCTCGTCGGCGGCAGGGCTCCGCGCGCCGGTGAGATTTTCAGGAATCCTCGCATGGGGAAGACGCTGCGCTGCATTGCCGACGGCGGGGCGGAGGTTTTCTACCGGGGCGAGATCGCGGAGCGCATCGTGCGCTGCTCGCAAAGGCTCGGCGGGATTTTCACACGCCGTGACTTCACGGAGCACCGCTCCGAATGGGTGGAGCCGCTGTCGGTGCGCTACCGCGGGTACGACGTGGTCCAGCTGCCGCCTGCGACGCAGGGGTTCGTGGCGCTCGAGATGCTGAAGATTCTGGAAGGCTTCGATCTCGCATCGCTGGGATACGGCAGCCCGAGCGCGCTGCACCTGATGATCGAAGCGAAGAAGCTCGCCTTCGCCGACCGCGACCGGCACCTCGCGGACCGCGACTTCATGGAGGTGCCGGTCGGGGACCTGATCGCCGCCGGCCGGGCCCAGGAGCTCCGTGGGCGGATCCGCATGGACGCCGCCGCGCGCCAGTGGAGCGGGGCCTGCAACGGGGCGGACACGGAATACGTCGCGGCCGCCGACGCCCAGGGCAACCTGGTCTCCTTCATCCAGAGCAATTTCATGGGCTTCGGCTCAGGGGTCGTCGAACCCGAAACCGCAATCGTCCTGCAGAACCGGGGCCATCTTTTTTCTCTCGAGGAGCACCACCCGAATCGCATCGGGCCACACAAGCGCTGCGCCCACACGCTCATGCCGGGGCTCGTGCTGAAAGAGGGAAAGCCTTGCCTGGCCCTCGGCCTCAAGGGCGGCCACGTCCAGCCGCAGGTGCAGGTGCAGCTCATCGTCAATCTCATCGATTTCGGAATGGGCCTGCAGGAGGCTGTTTCGGCCGCGAGGTTCAACCATGTCGAGGGAGCCGACGTGGCGCTCGAGCCGGAGATCCCGCCCGCTGCGGCTCGCGAGCTCGCGGAAAAAGGGCACCGCCTGATCCGCGGCTCCTCGGCGAGCTTCGGCGGCGCCCACGCCATCGCGATCGACCCCGATTCCGGAGCGCTGATCGGCGCGGCCGATCCCCGCAAGGGCGGTTGCGCGCTCGGCTTCTGAGGCGAGCCGGCCGGGCGCGAGCGCGGGTTTCGGAAACAGCGCGTTCTGCTGTATAGTAATGACAGTGAAAGAACCGTCGAACACCGTTTACGTGGACATGGACGACGTGCTGTGCGAGACCGCGCGCGGCTGCCTGGCCGTGGTCGAGCGCGAGTTCGGCAAGCGGATTCCCTTCGACCGGGTCACCAGTTTCGATCTCGGCCGATCCTGCGGCCTGGGGCCCGAGGAAGCCGCCGAGCTTTTCCGGATCATGCACCGGAGCGAGGAGCTGCTCAAGCTCGAGCCGATCGGCGACGCCATTGCGGTTCTGCGCCGCTGGGCTGCCGACGGATACCGGATCGCCATCGTCACGGGCCGTCCGCCGAGCACCGAAGAGGCGTCGCTCGAGTGGCTGGAGCGGCACCGCGTGCCCCACGACCGATTCCTGATGGTCGACAAGTACGGTCGCTTTGCGACCGAAAACACCGCCGCGATCAGCCTGCCGGAGCTGGCCGCTCACGAGTTCTGCTGGGCGGTCGAGGACTCCGAGCCGATGGCACGATTCCTGGCCGATACCATGCGGGTTCCGGTCAAGCTTCTCAGTCGCCCGTGGAACCGCGCCGCCGGGTACCATCCCCGCATCACGCGTTTCGATCATTGGCGAGAGCTCGCCGGAGACCAGGATTGAGGTGCCGGGCCGTCGTCTTCGACCTGTTCGGGACGCTCGTCGACGATTTCGGGTCCTCGGCCGGGCCGATGCACATCGAGATCGCCTCGGCGCTGGGCGTGCCGTGCGAGCCTTTTGCCCGGGTATGGAACGAGACCCTTGAGGCCCGTATCCTCGGCCGCTTCCGGACACTGGAAGAAAATTTCGAGCACGTCTGTGCGTCCCTGGAGGCTCGCCCTGGGCGGGCGCAAATCGCCGCCGCAGTCGAGATTCGAATGAGCCGGATCCGGCGGGCGTTGCAGCCGAGGGACGGTGCCGTGGAGACCCTGGGGCGGCTGAAAGCGCAGGGCTATCGAACCGGGCTGGTCAGCAATGCCTCGATCGAGATCCCTCTGCTCTGGCCGGAAACTTCGTTCGCGGGGTTGATCGACGCGCCCGTTTTCTCGAGCCGCGTCGGCATGAAGAAGCCCGACGTTCGCATCTTCGGCCTCGCGTGCGAAGGGCTGGGCGTCAGCCCCGAGCTCTGTCTTTACGTGGCGGACGGCGAGAACTACGAGCTGGCGGCGGCTTCCCGCGCGGGCCTCCAGCCGGTGCTGTTCCGACCGCCGCAGCAAGCGGCCGACAAGAGCTGGCGCCGCGAGTCGCGGGAATGGCGCGGGCCGGTGATCACCGACCTGACCGAGGTCCTGGAGCTGGTTTGCAACCGATAAGCGATCCGCTCAGCTCCGGTAGAGGCTGTCGATGAAGCCGCTGTCGTCGATGCGACGCAGGAAGTGGAAATCCCAGAGCGCCATCGGGTCGGTCTTTTCGGCCTCCTGGCTCTGCTCCAAAGCCGCCTCGTAAACGTTCCGGATGGCCGGAAGGCTGGCGTACGGCCTGGCCTGCAGGATCAGCTTCAGGTCGTCGTAGAGATGCGCTGCCGCCTCGTCGTCGAGAGGCCCTTCCGCGGTGTAGCGCTCCTTGAGGATCTTGATCGACTGGGTTCTGTGGGTCTTGAAATACGCGATCGCCTCGCAGAGGCCGCGGAGAAAGCGGTCGACGATTTCCGGGTGTTTCTCCACGAATGGAAGCGCCGTGGAGACCGTGGTGTACCAGACCATCGGCAGAGCTTCGAGATCGACGATCTTCAATCCGGCCCGCCGGGCCTGCAGATCGGCCGGGGCGGTTACAAAGGCGGCATCCGCAGCCCCTTTCTCAACCGCCGTCCAGGGAGGCGTCTCGCCACGGACGCGCTCGAGCGTGCATTCCCCCAGCAAGCCGTTCCGCTTGACGAACAGCCAGGCGTTCAAGCCGGGGTGCTTCCCCTTGATCGCGATCGTCTTCCCGCGCAGATCGCCGACCCGCGAAATGCCGGAGTCGGGACGGACCGCGAGGCGGTGACGGAGCAGGCTGACCGTCTGGGCCAGATAGACCCACCGGTCTCCGTGGCAACGCCGGATATAGGGAGAGAGATGGTTTCCGCTGACGAACTCGACGCTTCCGTCGGCGACGTTCCTGTGGGCATCTTCCGAACTGATCCACCGGTCGTACTCGACCTCCAAGCCGTGTTTTTCCCAGGAGCCGGAGTGGGCCGCGACGTGGAGGAACGCAAGGTGGCTGCTCGAGCGGTAAGGAAACTGGACCTTGTCCATGACGACCTCCGTAGCGAGCTGACGCTGCAGGGCGGAGATATCACCTTGCGGCCATGGAGGCAACCCGCCGGGCGGGTGCTTGTTTGAAGGCGGCCAATGGAATAGGATAACTGCAACTAGCGGCAGAGGGGGAGGGGCTTCGATGGATTTTGTCAATCTCGACGAGAAGCGGTCGGAGGCCCAGGCGCAGAAAAAGCGCAAGATCGACCTGTTCGGGGCGGGCAATTTTCGCTCCTGGATGCTTTACTTCGTCCCCGGTGACGGGACCGATATGCACTATCATGCCAATCCCGAAACCTTCCTCGTCCTGGAGGGCAGTGGTATAGTCAAGGGGATCGACGGGCGGGAGCGTCCGATTCGAAAGAACGAGGTGGTGTTCCTGGCCGCAAAGGACTATTACCAGATCACCAACACCGGCACCGAACCCCTGGTCCTCTTTGGAAACCGGGCCGAGGCTTTCGGCGGGCCGCACATCAAGGCCGACGGAACCGACCGCAACGCCGTGCGCTGAGGCGGGGCCACGGTTGATTGACAAGCGGCAGGGCGGTGATTAATTTGGCTAAAAATTTTGCCAGCTGAGGAATTTCATGCCGATCTACGAGTACCAGTGCGATGCCTGCGGCACCTTCGAGGTGACCCAGCGAATTACGGAACGCGCCCTGAGCAAGTGTCCTACCTGCAAGGGGAAGGTAAAACGCCTGATCTCCAACACCTCGTTCCAGCTCAAAGGAACGGGATGGTACATCACCGACTACGCCCGCAAGGGCGCCAACGGAGAGAAGTCGGATTCGAAAGGGCGCGACAAATCCACAAAGGACGGTTCGAAAACCGATAGCGCTTCCGGCAAGAGCGAAAGCTCCTCTTCCTCCGCCAGCTCCAGCTGATCGACTCACCCACGGCCGCTCCGGCACGGCCCCGGGTCGGCGCCAGTTACCGCTCAGGTAAGTGGTCCGGTCCGGCGAGGGCGTTGTAGAGCCTTACGTCCTTCGATTCTCGGGGAATCGTCCTGACCAGCTGCTCGAGCTCTTCCGGCATGAGGGGGGAGGCGTCGGCCCGGGTCATCTTCTTCCAGTTTGCCAGAAACTCCGGGTCCCTCCAGGACTTCCGAAAAGCTTCCTTCAGCCCATGGGGTGCGGGCAGGGCGGTAAGAGCGACCTCACCTCTCTCCGGCCCGTCCGAGCACGGCCGGAAATCAGCTGCGCGTTTGCATTGCAGCGTGCGGAATCCTGGCGCGCTCCAGCTCTTCTTTGCTGAGCTTCTTGATGTCCTTGCGGAGCTCGTAGTTGATGTGCTGGATCGCTTCCGACGGTCCCGAGCGATTTCCCATCATGATCATGGGACCGCTGCCGGTGTTCTCCAGCTGGTAGAACGAGCCTCCGGTAATGGTCGCGGCCATGCCCGGCTTCATGACCGCCTTTCCCCCGTCGGGAAAGCGCATGGTGCACTCGCCCTCGATCACGTAAAAGGTCTGGTCGGCATTGTGGCAGTGCATGTCGTCCTTGTCGCCGGGGTTGGGGTAGTAGTGCACCCAGGCGTGGAAACGCGGCGTATTGAACACCACTTTTCGGCGCTTCTCCCGGTAAGCAAGCTCGAGCAAATCAACGATCTCGATTCCCATGGTCAGCCCTCCTTGAACGTGCCTGTACGGCCAGGATCGATCGCGCAAGCGTTCACGGCGACCAGGCCGACGCCCTCCGGAACGATGCGGTAGAAGTCGTAGGCGTTGAGCTCGACGACCGACGGCGAGATGTACCCGATGCGGGCGCGGTATCCGAACATCGGCGGCTCCTTCCGGCGGGGACCGCGCCGCGGGGATTCGAGCGCGGCGCCTCGGCGGCCATGGCTCGTTCCCGCATATCGAAACGGGCGGCGGCTGTCAACCGAGGGTCTGGAGTCGGCACCGAAAGAGGAGGAAACCGACCGGAGCGCGGGAGCGCTGGGGATTCCGCGCGAAGCGGCCTCGAACCTGTGGCATTGTCGGACGGATTTCGCTATAGGTTGGGAGAGTTTTCTGGAAGGAGGATGAGCATCGATGGCTCAGACGGTCGATTACTTTGTCGCTCCGAACGATGCGAGCTTGATTTCCGAGATGGTCGAGTTTCCGGGAAACGCGGGGCAGGTCAAGGCCTACGTCTCGCGGCCGCGGGACGGGAAGAACCTGGGGACGGTCATCGTGATCCACGAGAACCGGGGGCTGGTGGATCACATCAAGGACGTCGCCCGCCGCTTCGCCAAGGAAGGCTTTGCGGCGATCGCGGTCGACTGCATGTCGCGTCTGGGAGGCAGCGACCAGTACAAGGGCGGGGAGGCGGCGATCGAGGCGATCAAGAACATCAAGCCCTCCATGGTGGTCGAGGACCTCGCTGCGGCGCTCGGCTACATGAAAAAGCAGAGCTATGTGAACGGTAAATTCGGCGTGGTCGGCTATTGCTGGGGTGGGGGGAACTCGCTCAATTTCGCCACGAAGTGCAAGGAGCTGAGCGCGGCGGTCGTCTATTACGGACGCAACCCCGATCCGCTCGACGCGGTGGCCGACATTCCCTGCCCCTTGATGGGGAACTACGCGGCGGACGACCCGAATATCATGCCCGGCGTCGAGCCGCTGAAGGCCGCGCTGACCAAGGCAGGGAAGGTTTTCGACATCAAGGTCTACCCCGGAGCGAAGCACGCCTTCAACAACAACACGAACGCGGACCGCTACCACCCGGAGGCGGCCAAGGACGCCTGGGAGCGTACCGCGGGATTTTTCAAGAAACACCTCACCTGAGAGATGACCGGGGAAAACGCAGGCGGCACGTGGGCGAGACGCTTCGTGCCGCCTATTTTTCCGCGCGGAGCTCGGGACGTTCTCCGATCGCTTTTCGGGCGAGAGCCGGAGTGATCACGTAAGGCTCGGCGGTGCTGTCCTCCCAGACCTGGCGGGAAACCTCGGTGTCGCCGCCGGTGACGAGATAGGACAAGGCGGCGGCGGAAACGCCCATGACCATCGAGACCGCCTTGAGCGGCAGGAAGAGAGCGTTGCCGGCGGTGACGGCGAGGCCGACACCCGCTCTTTCGAGCTTTTCCCCGGCGCGCGCCTCCGGCCCGGGCGCCAGAAGGAGCCAGGCCATGCACCACAAGCAGACCAGCGCCGATCTTTTCGTCGGCTTGTTCATCCTTTTATCGCGAAAGGCTTAACGCGCCGGCCGGCTCCGTCCTCGAACGGATTCCAGTAACGGCGAACGCCGAAATAATAACAGCAGCTCTCGTTGTCGAGATCGTTGTTGAAGCAGCGCAGCTGTCCGTCCTGGAAACGGACGCGGGCCAGGCACGTGCCGCCCGGCACCGAAGAGGTCATGATCTCCATGACGACTCCGATGCCCCATTCCTCGTACCGCAGATGCGTGACCTCGTCGCCGACGCGCAGGAACAGCCGCTTGCGCTCGTTCCAGGGCTGCGGCGGATCGGACCGATGCTGTTGGTGGCGATTTTCCGGATCGACTACGGGAGACGGTCGGGCGAGCGTGCGCGTTTGAATTTCCCGAGAGGCTTTGGCGACGGCCGCTCGAGGGCGGGATCGTGTCCTTTTTCCGGACGTCTTGTCCTGGCTCACAAAAACGCTCGCGCGGGCATGCTTTCCATAGGTCTCGAAGCGTCGTTCCGACCACAATGGATTTTTTCCGCTTGGCCCATCATCCATGAATCGAAGGCGGCAGTCAAGATCGATGCGCCGCTCGGCTCGAAGGTCGAGGCGATCATCGAAGAAAATCCAGGATCGCCGCCGCCAGCTCCTCCGGATTGTCCTGGTGCACCATATGGCCGGCGCGGCCGATCGTTATGCAGCGGCAGTCGCGAAACGCCGCGAGCCGCTGGGGGAGATCGGGTCGGGGGGCCTGCCTGCTCTCGGCCCCCGTCGCGACGAGGACCGGGCAAGCGATTCTCCGGTAGAACTCGATCGCCTGCTCGGCGTAGAACGGCTGGGGCGAGGTGGTACGGTGGAGCGGGTCGAATTTCCACACCCATTTGCCGTTACCGTTTCGGCGCATCCCCCAGCGCGTGAGCTCGAGGGCGCGCTCGGGGCTCAGCCGCGGATGCGCGTGCTGGAAGCGCCGGGCGGCCTCTTCAAGCGACGAATACTCGAAGCTGTCGAACGCCACGGTCGTGCGCTGACGGATCGCCCGCAGCTCGGAGAGGAATTTCGCCATGCGCAGCGGCGCGTCGCGGAAAGCCATTCCGATCGGGCCGATTCCTTCGATCAGAACCAGTCGCTCGACGCGCTCGGGAAACGTGCCGGAATACAGAAAGGAAATGGTCCCGCCCATCGAGTGCCCGACGAGCGTCACGACGGGCGCACCGAGAGCCTCGATCACGCAGTCCAGATCGTGGACGTAGTCGGGAAAGTGATAGTACCCGCCCGGCCCCGCCCAGCCGCTGTCGCCGTGGCCGCGGCAGTCCGGCGCGACGATCCTGAGCGGACGGTCCGATTGCGCGCGCAGCGCGTCGACGAAGTAACTCCAGCTCCGCGCGTGATCGCGCCACCCGTGAACCAGGATGAGAGGCCTGCCGCCGGGCTCGCCCCACTCCAGACAGTGAATGGGAAGACCGCGAGCGTCGAGGAATCGTGACTGCGGGGCGGACATCCCTCAGACCGTCTCCAGCGGGACTTCGATAAAGTCTTTCTCCTCGTCGGACCAGCGGTAGGCGGCGATGCGTTTGACCTCGTCCCCGTAGATCGAGACCACCAGCTGGGCAGCTTCCGGAAACGTGGGCTCGCCGAAGGGCATGGCGAAAGCCTTGTCCTCGGCCGAAAAGTAGGCCTCGTGCTCGGGGTGGGAATGGTAAAAGGCCTTCAGGCGGGCGCCGCGCGACTCGGCCTCGCGGATGAGCGCGTCGAGCTCCTGGGGGTTCACCGCGTAGGCGATGGCCGCCGTGCGGGGATAGGTCTGCGGGTCGAGGGCATGGAGCTGGTTTTGGATATTCTTCAACCGCCGGACGTGGTCCGCGGCACCGTCGTTCAAAACGACGCCGCAGCATTCTTCGGGGAAGGTTTCCCGGGCGTGGCGGGCGATTTCCTCGCGCGCGCGCGCGGTCAGCCGAAAGGTCGGTTTCATGCGTGCTCCTGGGGCGGCGCCGAGCCGGCGGGCCGCGCTTGCGTGAATCGTTTCTCGCGCTCGCGCACCAGACGCGTCAACGCTTCGTTGTAGGGAGTCGGGACGCCGGTCTCCCGGCCGTAGCGCCACACGGCCCCGTTGATGGCGTCGATCTCGGTTCGCCGCCGCTGCCGAAAATCCTGCAGCATGGAGCCGTGATGGTGGTAAGTGGACGGTACGAGATGGCCGTAAAACCACGACCGGTATTCGTCCGCCGACGTCCATAGCAACTCCACGCCGCGCGCGCGGGCCACGGCAAAGATCTCGTCGATGACGCCGTCCATGATCGTCCTGAGCTCGGGATTCTCCGCGAGCGCTCCATAAGGCACTTCCAGCAGGGCGCCCAGGGCGTTGAGCGGCGCGTTGTAGAGAACCTTCCCCCACACGTAACCGAGAATTCGCGCCGTCGGCTCGCACGGGACGTCGGCGGCCCGCAGCAGGGAAATCCAGCGGTGCACGCGCTCCATTGCGACGCAGTCGGAGACCTCCAGGGGGCCGATCACAATCGGCGCGGCCTGGACGGTTACGGTCACGCGCCCTGGCTCCGGGAGCTCGGCGCCAACGAGAATGCTCGCTCCCAGCGTGCGGTCCGCGCCGAAGACGTCGGCGAGCGTCTGCAGGTTGCCGAGGCCGTTCTGGGCGGAAAGCACCACGCCCTTGTCGTCAACGAGGGGGCGCAGGGCGGCAGCGATCGCAGCGGTATCGTACGACTTCACGCTCACGATCGCGAGATCGTAACGGCCGCTCAGCTCCTCCACCGATTCTGCCAGCTCGAAGCCGTCGGCCCGGCGCTCTCCCCAGAGCCCGTCCATCCGCAGCCCCATCGAGCGAATCGCGTCGAGGTGGCGGCGCCGGCCGAGCAGCGCAACCCGGCGCCCGGCAGCCCGCAGGAGGCAGCCGAAGACCGAACCGATGGCGCCGCATCCGGCGACAAGTATCCTGGGATCGGTGACGAAGAGCACGGCTCGCGGCACGGACGCCGGTCAGAGCTCCGGCGGCTTGATCCGCTTCAGCTTTTCATACCGTGAAAGCACCGCAGCGGCAAACTCCTCCGGGAACTCGACGCTGTTCTCCAGACGGTAGCGCATTTCCGTGGGGCCGAGATTGTAGGCGGCGAGCGCGAGCTTGAGGCTGCGAAAGCTCCGCCTCAGATCGTGCAGGTAGTAGACGCCGAGCTTGATGTTGAGCACCGGGTCGTCGAGGTGTTCTGCCCTGAACTCGCGGTGAGCTCTCCCGTCGCCCAGGCGGGACAGCCTTTTCATCAGCGCGCGGGCCACGTGGGGCAAAAGTTGCATGACTCCGCGCGCTCCCGCGGGGGAGACCGCCTGGTGCTGGAACTCGCTCTCGACATCGATCAGGGCGGAGACCAGCAGCGGGTCGAAACCGTAAGCGGAGCTTTCGTGAAAGATCGCCTCCGAGATCGTCCACGCCTGGGTTTCGCCGACCTCCGGCCGGTGCGCTCTCAAGATCGAGTAGATCCGCACCAGCTCCTTGGGGTGCTCCGCCTCGGCGACCGGCTCCGGATCCTCCGGCGGCTCGGGCAGATAGCGCTGCGCGAGAAACGCGGGAACGAACAGCAGCCCGAGCAGCGTCAGGCGGGCGGCGAGGACGCTCCACGAGAGCAAAGGCTCGGCTGGCGATGGGCGGTTGGCTTCCATGGTTGCGGCGCTCGAGTCCGATGTATCGGTCACCCGCGCAGAAGTTGTTGCCGCCATGGAATCAAATGAGAGCGCGGATGTCAACGCGCGAAGGCGGAATTTTCGCGGAAACCGCCGAGCGCGGCCGCAGGAGACCGATAAAGGCCGGAAATTTCCCCTGGACGGACGCAAGCGGGCCGGGATCCCGGCCCGCTTGCGTAAGCTGCAAGGGAGAAGAAGAGCTGCGCTTCAGCGGCCCGTTCGAGCCAGCGAATGGACCCAGCCGCGCATCCGGGACTTCGCGTTCTGGATGTCCTTCTCGCTGAAGAACTTCTTCAGATCGACCCGCGTCACCGGGTAGACCGGCCGCATGAAGTCGTTCTCGTAGCCGAACGGGACCGTTGCATCGATGCCCATGCCGCCCTCGAAGCTCGTGTTCGAGGCGGTCCATTCTTTTTCCCCGGCGGTCATGCGCTCGGCCGGCATGAAGGTCTGGCCGCGACCGCCCGGCAGCGGATTGATGATGTCGGTCTTGGGGTTGACGCGTGTGGTGAGGCACCACATGATGTCGTCCATGTCGTAGGGGTCGGTGTCCTCGCTGACGGCGATGACGAGCCGGGACCCCTGGGAGGTGGCGAGGATGGCGGCCATGAAGTTGCGCTGCCACCCTTCCTCGATCCGGTTGCGCTTTCTCACCTGGATGATCGCCCCTCCCCAGTCGGTCATGCAGTAGGGGATGTTGACGTCCATGATGATGCCGGGCTGCATCCGCTCGCACAGCTCGAAGATCGCCGCCTCGCGGACCGTGGTGTCGATGTTGTGGTCGTCGAGCGTGTGGACTCCGAGCGGGAAAATGATCGGCTTGGAGTCGCGCCGGCGCGTCGTCACTGCGGTCACGTGGAAGGTCGGCGCCTTGTAGGCCTTGCCCATGTAGCCGGCCCATTCGGGGTGGAAGTGGAAGCGGCCCTGGATGCCGGCCTTCTCCGCCTCGGCGGTCTCGAAGCGCCGGTCCCGCGGGTTGACGTAGCCTTCGAGCACCACCTCGGCGTCGGCGAGCGCGTAGGCGTCGACGGTGCGCGCCTTGACGAGCCGCAGGGGGCTCCCCTGCACGGCGCCGGCGATGCCCACCTCGTCGCAGCCCTGCGGCAGGATCACGTAGTCGAAGCCGGCTCCGGCAAGCAGCGTGGCCGCCGGAGGCACCCCGAAATTCATGGTGATCGGGACGAGCTTGTTGTCTTTGTAGTACTTGCTGACCACCTGCCACATGTGCGACCCGGGCGAGATCTGGAAGGTGCCGACGTTGCCCCAGCGGAAATTCATTCGGTTGTAGCCGAGATCCGTGCCGCCATTGAAGTACTCGCCGCTGACCAGCCGGTTGCCCGAACCGACGGTCAGCTCGGGCTCGATGTCGGTGTGGCGGATCGGGACGACGAACTCGTTGACCTCGGCCGGCTTTTCGTAGATTTCCTCGTGCACCGGCGCGTCCTTCGAGTCGACCACGACCGGCGGGATCGGATGGGTCAGCGCGTAGGCCAGCTTGCGCGTGCGGTCCGTGTGGTCCTTCCAGCCGAACATCTTGTTGATGACGTTCATGTCGCCGAACAGGTTGGTGATGCAGCGGTGGTAGGGCTTGCCCTTGACATTGTTGAACAGGATCGGGCAGCCCCCGTCGAGCTGTTTTTGGATCCCCGTGATTTCGAGGTTGGGATCGACCTCCTTGTCGGTGACGATGAGGTCTCCCTCCTTTTTCAACCACTCGATGGCACTGCGTAGATCCCTGATCTCTTCGGGAGCCGCGCGCTCCACCCTAGCCGCTTTAGCCATGTTTCAGTTCCTCCGGTTTCCGTGATTGCGTCTGCCTGGACTCAAGAAAACGATTCAACTCGTCGAGAAGTCTCGAAATTGTCGCGCCTCAAGAGGCTTCGGATGCGGGAGAAAGCTTTCAGATTCGAAATGCCCGAATAGGATTTACCCTTATATGACAAACCGGGAAAAGTCAACGAAGGGCGCGGCCGGGCTCTCTCGCCTGCCGGGGGGCCGAGCTTCCGCAAAAGCGAACCCTTTACAGGCATGGCGGCGCTTGATATCTGTGCTGGAATTATCTCCGGTAGGCTTTGCGGGAGTTGGATATGACCGGTTTTTCGGTGCGTGGCCGGCAGAACTGGCTTTTCGTGGTCGGGCTCTTTTGCTTCTTTTTCTCGGGCGCGGCCGGGCTCATCTATCAGGTGGTATGGACCCGGATGTTGACCCAGATTTTCGGCAACACCACCTACGCGATCGCCACCGTGCTCTCGGCGTTCATGGCGGGGCTGGCGATCGGAAGCTACGTCTTCGGGCAGATCGCGGATCGCGGGAAGAACGATTTCCTCCTCTACGGCATCCTCGAAGCCGGGGTCGGCATCTATGGTTTCGCCGTCCCATACCTCTTCGGGCTCGCTCAAAAAGCGTACGGACCGATTTTCGGTTTGAACGAGTCCTATCCCTTCCTCTTCAATCTGGTGCTTTTTTTCCTCTCGTTCGTGCTCCTGGTCTTCCCCACGTTGCTCATGGGAGCGACGCTCCCGGTGCTCAGCCGTTTCTATGTCCGCAGCTTCGCGGACTTCGGCCGCCGGGTCGGCGATCTCTACGCGACCAACACGCTCGGCGCCGTGATCGGCTGCGCGGCGGGCGGCTTCCTGTTGATTCCGACGATGGGCATGCGCGCCACCGTTTATACGGCGGCGGGAGTGAACCTGGCGATCGCGCTGCTGATCCTCGCCGTCGATCGGATACGCGACAAGG
Organism: Candidatus Zixiibacteriota bacterium; assembly: GCA_035574315.1. Lineage (NCBI taxonomy): Bacteria > Pseudomonadati > Candidatus Zixiibacteriota > Candidatus Zixiibacteriota bacterium. Next base: position 8,289 of record DATLYW010000023.1, on the reverse strand, counting down.
ACCCCGGCGAGGCCGTCGCAGCCGCGTCGGCGGCGGAGGAGCCTGCGGGGAGCGAGGCGGGCCATTCCTGGTTGCGGTGGGCGGTGCTGGTTGCTTTCGGGCTCTCGGGGTTCGCATCGCTGGTGTACGAGAACGCCTGGACGCGCGCGCTGACGCTCGTGATCGGCAGCTCGATCTATTCCTTCACGACCATGCTGGTCACCTTTCTGATCGGTCTCGCCCTCGGCGGCTTCATCTATGCCCGCTCGATGGGCGAGCGCGAAGCGCGCTTGAGCGGCTTTGGGCTGCTGGAGGTCTGGGTCGGCCTGGCGGCGCTGGCGACGATCCCGATGTTCGAGCGGTTGCCGCTGATCTTCGTCCGCCTGCTGGAGGGATTCGGGGACACCTTCACGGTCTTCCTGTATCTCCAGATCTTTCTCTCCTCGCTGGTGATGTTCGTTCCCACGCTGCTGCTGGGGATGACCTTCCCGATGGTCGCGCGCCTGTTCACGCAGAGCCTCTACCGGGTCGGGAGCGGCGTGGGCAGCTCCTACGCGGCCAACACGGTCGGGGCGGTGGCGGGCGCGTTCGCGGGCGGCTTCATTCTGATCCCGAACATCGGGGTGCAGAACACCATTCTGTTCGCGGTCATGATGAATCTGCTCATCGGCTGCGCGCTGGTGTTCATCGATCCCCGGATGGGCAAGCCGACGAGGCTGGCGTTCGGCGGGTCGGTTCTCGCGCTCGCGGTTCTGGTGCCGGAGCGCCTGCCGCGCTGGGACCGCCATATTCTCACCAGCGGAGTGACCATCTACCACGATCGCTACGAGAGCCTGCCGACGAACTCGCTCAGGCTGGAGGAGATGAGGCGCGACGAGATCCTTTACTACCGCGAAGGGTTGACCACGACGGTCAGCGTGCACCGTATCCCGGGGAGCGATTACATTTACTTCAAGTCCAACGGCAAGATCGACGGATCGTACGGCGACGCCCTGAGCCAGCTGATGACCAGCTACATTCCGATGATGCTCCATCCCGACGCCGAGGTGGCGCTCACCATCGGCCTGGGAAGCGGCATGTCGGCGAAAGCCCTGGCGACCTTCCCGACGCTCAAGGAAATCGAGGTCATCGAGATCGAGCCGGCGATGATCGAAGCAAGCAGGTTCTTCGACAGGGTGTCGGTGCCGTTCGAGCGGCTGCCGGAGGGCGTGAGCCTTCCGTCGAACGGCAGCAACAGCCGGATCTGGTACGACGCGGCCGGGAAGCGTCTGTACTACAAGGGTGTGATGAAGGAGGAGGAGCGCTCCCGGCTGATGAAGCTCTCCGAGGATCGGGACTTCCGTGGCGCCATCGATCGGCTGTTCCGCAGCGCGCGTCAGTCCCGCCACGACGGGGTGCTGGAGGACAAGCGGGTGCGGGTGATTCCCACCGACGGCCGCAACTACATCCTGGCGACGCCGAAGTACTACGACGTGATCACCGCCGAGCCCTCCAATCCCTGGATCGCCGGCATCGCCAACCTCTACACGCGGGAGTTTTACGAGGTCATCAAGTCCAAGATCAAGGACGACGGCATCTTCGGCCAGTGGTTCCACAACTATTCGATGTCCCCCGATGACTTCCGCATGGTGTTTCGCACGTTCTCGGAGGTCTTCCCCCACGTCTCGCTGTGGAGCATGAAAGAAAGCGACTTTCTGCTGATCGGCAGCAAGCGCGAGCAGGTGTTCGACTACCGGAAGCTGAAAGAGATTTACGAGCGCAACGAGAAGCTGCGCTCCGATCTCGAGTATCTGGGGCTGTCGGACATCTACGCCGTCCAGGGCTTCTACCGGTTGAACCGAGACGGCTTCGTCGCTTTCGCCAAAGGGGCGGACATCAACACCGACGACGGCGCCGAGCTCGAGTTCTCGGCGCCGAAGAACCTGCGCCGAGCCACCACCGAGCTCAACCGGCGCCTGATGGCGCCGTTCGTCATCGACGCTCCGTGGCTCAAGTCGCGGCCGCTGCCCGTTCCCGAGGCGATGCATCATTTCTACATGGCGCAGGCCTTCACCGCGAGCTCCAACCACGCCCGCGCGCTGACGGAGATCGGGCAGGCGATCCAGCGCGACCCCAAGAATCCGAAGTTTTACCTCCTGCAGATGAAGATCCTGCTCGAGCAGGACAAGAGCGCGGAGGCCGCCAAGGCGGCTCTGGCCGCGCTCGAGCGCGATCCGGGCACGATCCCCGAGGTTCTGGCGATGAGCGACGAGTTCTATTTGCCCGAGGCCAAGACGGTCTACTCGAGAATCATCCAGATGGGCACCCGGGAAATCCTGCCGTACCTGGGGCTGGGCAACATCGCGCTCCACTCGGGGGAGCTGGCGGAGGCGGAAAAGTGGTTCACGCGGGCGCGCGCCATCGACGCCGAGCATCCGGCGGTGCTGCTGGCGTGGGGACGACTGGTCGCCGCCCGGGCGGCGCGTCTGGAGGACGCGGCGCGGATGAAGGCGATGCTCCAGGAGGCCCGGGAGCTGCTCGAACGCTCGAAGGCCAAAGGGGAGGAGTCGCCGACGCTTCACTCGGAGCTGGGCGAGGTCTACTTCAGGCTGCAGATGTGGGACAGGGCGGCGGAGTCCTACGCGGAGGCGCTACGGATGCGGCGCCGGCGTAACGATTGGCGCATCAACCTGGGCCGCGCCTACGCCCAGCTCGGGAAAATCGACCAGGCGGAACAAAAGTACCGCGAGGTGCTCGCTTTCAGCCCCGACGACACCGAGGCCTGGAAGGGGCTCCACGAGCTGGGCAGGAGATACTGACAACGCGGCAGCGTTCGGATCCGGCGCGTAAGGCTCGAGGGTCTCGAGCCAGGCGGCGCGCTTTTTGGCGCTTGGCAGAAGCCGGGGCGAGGCTCTATTCTTAGGAAGTCCCGAGGTCCTTCGGAGGAACCGGCCATGCTGCAAGAAAAAATCGGCGTCATCGGCGCGGGAAAGATCGGCTCGGCGATTCTCAGGGGCGTCCTGAACGCCCGCCTTGTCGAACCCAAAAGGCTCATCGCAAGCGCGCCGAGCGAGGAGCGGCGGCGCGCCCTGGCGGCCGAGCTCGGTATCGCGCTCACCGCGGAGAACCGCGAGGTTTGCGACTTCGCGGACGTCGTCTTTCTTGCGGTCAAGCCGCAGGTGGCGGACGCGGTTCTGGACGAGATTTCCGGCCACGTCACGGAGGCCAAGCTGGTGGTATCCGTGGCCGCGGGAGTGCCCTGCCGCAGGATCGAGGCCCGGCTGGGCAAGCCGGCGCGAGTCGTCCGCGTGATGACCAACACTCCGTGCGTCGTCGGAGCCGCGGCTTCCTGCTACGCCGCCGGGAGCCGGGCGACGCCGGAGGATCTTCGAAAAGTCGGGACGATTCTTTCCAGCGTCGGCATTGCGCTCAACGTCCCGGAACGCTACCTCGACGCCGTTACCGGGTTGAGCGGCAGCGGGCCGGCTTACGTCTTTCTTTTCATCGAAGCCCTCGCCGACGGCGGAGTGCAGGCCGGGCTGGCTCGCGACGCGGCGCTGAAGCTCGCGCTGCAGACGGTTTATGGAGCGGCGAAGCTCGCGCTGGAAAGCGGCAGGCACGTGGGTCAGCTCAAGGACGAGGTCACTTCCCCGGGCGGAACCACGATCGCGGGCCTTTACGCGCTCGAGCGCAAGGGATTTCGGGGAACGGTGATGGACGCGGTCGTCCACGCCACCCGCCGTTCCGAAGAGCTGGGACGGGAGTCGTGATCTCGCGGCGTCGCCGCGATCTTCACGGACCGACCCGTTCGACGGATCCCTTTTCGAGATAGCCGGGGCGGTTGCCGCGCTTCGATTCGACTCGCAACCATCCGCCTTCGGCGCGCACCACGTTGATTCTCGTGCCGGCGGGGATCTTGTAGATGATCCTGTGCTGAGCCCCCGGTCCTTCGCGCAGGTCGACGTCGACGACGGTTCGGTACAGGCCGGCGACCCGCGATTCGCTTCGCGCCGACTTCGCCGGGGCAAGAGCGATCGGGCGCGCATACCGGGAGTGGATGTAACCGGGCCTGTTGCCGTGGCGCGATTCGACCTTGAGCCAGTCCCTTTCCCGGCCGACCACGTGGACTCGAACATCCTTCGGGATCGTCGCGACGATCGGGTGGTGGGTACCCGGCCCCTTGCGCACACGCACGTTGGCCGTCGTGACGTAAAGGGCCTCATCCGCTGCAACGGTCTCCGGGAAAAAAAGCCGGGAGAGCGCAATTGCGAGCAACAACGTGATCATGGTGCGGCCTTTCATAATTCCTCCTCGATCAGTTTATCATACGCCGACATTCAGTTAGACGGCCCTCGGGCCGAAGGTGCAAAACGCTCGTTTAGGCCGACCTCAGGACCGAATGCATAAGTGTCCGAATTCCTGGAGATTGTGTGTGAATTCGGCGATCATGCGAGGTGTAAAAAAAATATGCCGTTCGGCTTGACAATAAGACGGAGGTTGTATTACCTTACCCACAAATTTGCCGTTTGTCGGGAGGCAGTGATGGAGCGAAACAAATGTCTGGCGCTTACTGCTCTTGCTTTTTTCACTGTTAGCGGTTGCGCCGGAATGACCAACAAACAGAAAGCTGCACTGACAGGCGCGGCAATATGCGGGGCCGCTGGAGCCGCCGCAGGCGGAATCATTACACACAATACCGGACACAAACTCAGCGAGGGACAAGCCATTCCCATCGGCGCCGTGACCGGCGCGTTGCTTTGTGGAGGTCTCGCTTACCTGCTGGCGGAAGAGCCCAAGCCGGCGCCGCCGCCTCCTCCGCCACCGCCGCCACCGCCGCCGAAACCGAAGCCGGCACCTCCGCCGCCTCCTCCGCCACCGCCGCCACCGCCGCCGAAACCGAAGCCGGCGCCCAAGGTGGAGCGGACCATCATCCTGGACGACGTGTTGTTCGACTTCGACAAGAGCAACATCAAGCCTGAGGCCGCGAAGATTCTCGACCGGCTGGTTGCTTTCATGAAGGAAAACAAGGACAAGCGCGTGTCGCTTTCCGGCCACACCGACAGCATCGGGACCGAGGCTTACAACCAGAAGCTCTCGGAGCGGCGCGTGAACTCGGTGCGCGACTACCTCGTGAAGCACGGGATCGAGCGGGATCGCATTACCGGCCAGGGATTCGGCGAGAGCAAGCCGATCGCCGACAACCGGACCAAAGAGGGTCGGGCGAAGAACCGCCGGGTGGAGATAAAAGTCAACTAGCTTTCGTCAGCCGGCTGGAAACGATGCGGATGCCGAGCAAGACTGCGGTTGTTTTGTTGGCATCCGCATTGTTTTTTGCCGCTCCCGCCGCCGCGCAATCGGTCAGCTTCAAAGAAATCGAGGCCCGGGTGCGCGAGTACCGGAAGTGGCTGGATCAGGTCGGTTCGAACGGCGCCCGTTTCTGGGTTCGGCTCGACAGCAGCAAGCGGCCGCATCGGCTCTACGTCGGCGAGGGATTCACGCGCGCCGACTACGCCGAGAAAGAGCAATTCGTAGAAATATTCTCCCACTACCTCGCCGGCCATCCGGAGAAGTTCATGCTGATCGATCTCTTCGATGCCGCGACCGGCCAGCCCATCGGGGAGTACGGCTTCGGCGGTTTCAAGCTCTTCGGCGCCGAGGACGGCGTCTCCCGGCCGTAACGGCTTTCTTCCCCTTCCGGTTTCCGCCCGCCTCGGCCCTGCCCTGGGCCGCGGAGCGTTCATGCTTTCCGTCTCCCGACTCCGAAAGGATGCGCGAACTATCTTCGAAGCGGCCGTTCGGGGAGCGGACCCCGCGATTGCACTGCGGCGCTCGGTTCGGACCGACCGCGGAGCTCTCGAGATCGGCGGGCGTGAATACCGGTTTTCGAACTACCGGCGCGTCTGCGTGATCGGGGCCGGCAAGGCGTCGGCCCGGATGGCTGAGGCTGTCGAAGCCTTGCTCGGCGACAGGATCGTCTGCGGCACGGTCGTCGTCAAGTACGGCCATTCGGTTCCGCTCGAGCGCATCGAGGTGCGCGAAGCGGCCCATCCGATTCCCGACCCGGAGGGTGTGCGAGCCGCGCGTGCCGTCGCCGAAGTCGCGCGGCAAGCGGGAGAACGCGACCTCGTCTTTTGCCTCTGGTCGGGCGGCGGATCGGCGTTGCTCGTCGACCCCGCCCCGGGCGTCACGCTGGAGGACAAGCAGCGGCTCGTCGATTTGCTTCTGCGCAACGGCGTGCCGATCGAGGAGATCAACGCGCTGCGCAAGCATCTCTCCCGGATCAAGGGAGGGCAGCTGGCGCGGCTCGCACAACCCGCGACCGTGGCCGCGGTGATCCTGGCGGACGTGATCGGTGATCCGATCGGAGGCGTCGCCTCGGGGCCCACCGCACCCGATCCCTCGACCTTCGCCGATTGCCTCGCGATCCTGGAACGACACGGGCTCCTGGCTCGAGCGCCGCAAGCGGTCCTTTCCAGGCTCGAAAGCGGGGCTCGAGGCGAGATCGAGGAGACCCCCAAGCCCGGAGAGGCGATCTTCGAGCGCGTGCACAACGTCGTCATCGCCGACAACGCCACGGCGCTGGCGGCGGCAAAGGAGGCCGCGGAAGCGCTCGGCTACCATACGTGGATCCTCACCGATCCGGTGACCGGCGAGGCGAGAGAAGCCGGCGCGCGCCACGCGCGAACCGCCAGGGCGGTTCGCGCCGGCTCGATGCCGCTTCAGCCGCCGGCGTGCATAATTTCCGGCGGTGAGACCACGGTGACGGTTCGCGGTCCGGGTCGAGGAGGGCGCAACCAGGAGTTCGCACTGGCTTTCGCCCTGGAGATCGACGGTCTCGAAGGCACGGTGCTCCTGAGCGCCGGCACCGACGGCATCGACGGCCCCACCGACGCCGCGGGAGCCGTGGCCGACGGCCAGACGGCGCAGCGCGCGGCCGCGGCGGGCATCGATCCGCGGGGCGCGCTGGAACGCAACGATTCCTATTCCGTCTTCCGCTCGCTCGGGGATCTGATCGTGACCGGTCCGACGCGTACCAACGTCATGGACGTCCAGCTGTTGCTCGTCGGCTGAGGCCGACGAGCGGCGGCGAGATCAGCCCCGATCCGCGAGCGGCAGCGCCACCGTAAGCCAATCGCAGGCGTCCGAAAGCGGCAGGACTAATCTCCGGCGCATCGCGAGGGCCGCCGGGCGTCCCTCGAGCCGCGCGGAGCCGGGTTGCCCGTGCGGTCGGACGCGACAGGGCGCCGCGGGAATGCGCATGGCTCGCAGGTCGAAAAGCCGGCGCCGTTCCCGGCTAGCTCACGTTCACCGCGAGCTTCCCCCCGAGCGCCACAAAGCGCTCGGCCCAGGCGCGTGCCGCCGGGTCGCCGGCATCGGCGGCGCGCCGCCGCTCCGGGTAAACGGTCTCCAGCACCCGGTAGTAGGCGTTTTGAATTTTCCAGAGATCCACGCGAAACGGCAGCAGATCGAGGAGAGCCGTCGACCGGTCCAGCTCGTCGAGCGCGGCGGCCGAAGGATCGGCGGCGAAACGGTCGGCCAGCCGCTCGAGGGTCCGGCGGCAGGCGAACTCCAGGGTCGCCGTGTCGAGGCTGACGTTCTCGACGCGGGCGTTCTCCAGGAGCGCGGCCACCCGCTCCGTGTCGATCGGATCCCGCTCCAGGGCGCGGCGTAAGCGGCCATTGAGCACAAGCTCGGCGGCCGCATAGAACATCTTCGGGGGCGGAATGCCGAGCCCCGCCAGGAAACGCATGGTGGCGGCGCGGGGCTCGTAAATCTGGCGGTACAGCGCCTCGGCTTCCTCGAGGGCCGTCGCCAGAATCGTGTCGAGGATCTTTCGCTGCTCGTCGCGGAAGAGCGACCGGATCGAATAGCGGGAGTCGCCGAAGTGATAATCCATCAGCCGCACGACCTCGGCGAAGTCCGCGCGCCGAAACGGCTCGACGACTTCGCGCCCGAAGGCTTCGTAACGCTCCGGATCCGTGAACGGATGGGCTCCGCCGGTCACATTGTGGTCGCCGAAATGGAGCACGCCGAAGCTCAGCGCGGCCGATTCCAGGGACACCTCCGACGTGAGCCTCACGCGCCCCACGGCGAGCCGGGCGCGTCCCGCCTCGGTCACGCGGTAATCTTCGCGCTCCGCCGTGAAACAGTAGATGCGAACGCGTTCGGGGTAGCTTTCGAAGAGCGAGGTCACCGCGTAGTGCGCGCCGAGACGCCACCAGTCCACCCGCGCCGGGCGCACGTGGCGGTCGTAGACGCCGCGCCCGTCGAGGTCGGGCAGGTTGCTCCGCGCTTCGGCCAGCCGCTCGAGCCATTGGCGCTCGAGCGGCT
>DATLYW010000022.1 GCA_035574315.1 Candidatus Zixiibacteriota bacterium | reverse complement strand
CTCTTCCTCCAGCTGCCGCAGCCGCCGGACATCGCTCACCTCCAACCCTCCGTATTTTGACTTCCAACGGTAAAAGGTCTGCTGCGTGATCCCGTGGCGCCGGCAGAGATCGGCGGTCTTTGCCCCCGCCTCGCCCTCCTTCAGGACCGCTATGATTTGCTCCTCACTAAACCGCTTGCCTCTCATCGCTGTCCTCCTTTCGCTCTGCTATATCCCAGGAGGACTCACTTTCAAAATGGCCCAGTTTTTGGGGGGCAGGTCAGTCGGACGAAAGCGTTGACTTGATAGTGACCGATCCGCCCTACGGCTACTCGTTCATGGGCAAGGATTGGGACACCTTCAACGAGATTGTGGAGCCGAAAGGCGCTTACCAAAACAACATGGGGTTTAAAAAACTTCCGAGGAACAAAGCCGGAAAAGGGTTCTTGGAATTCTTCACCCCCATTTACGCGGAATGTTTAAGAGTCCTAAAGCCCGGAGCTTTCGCTTTCGTGATGTCCGCTCCGCGCCAGGACACGTTAGGCAAACAAATCGTCGCGCTGCAGGAAGCGGGATTTCATACGGGATTCACCAGCATCTACTGGACCTACGCTTCGGGTTTCCCGAAGGCGCTGAACATCGGGAAGGCGGTGGACAAGAAACTTGGTCTTCGCGGGCGCGAGGGCCGCGACTTCAGAGCATCCGACAGGAACAGCCCGGCGATGAGGCCGACGATAAAGCCGAATGAGTATGCGCCTCCAAAGCTGATTTCTAACGAGGCCAAATCCCTCGCCGGCTCTTACGGCGGCTTCCAGCCCAAGCCGGCGGTGGAGGTGATCCTTGTCGCCATGAAGCCGCTCTCGGAGAAGACCTACGCGGATCAGGCGCTGAGAAACAGGAAGGGCGTCACCTGGCTGGATGATTGCCGGATACCGTACGAGAGCGAGCGAGATGTCGCCACCAACGGATGGGCCAAGACCGGCGCGGACGGCTCCGCCGGGTACAACGGCGAGAATGCGTTTCGGATACGCCCGATCTCGGCAGAGGAAATACAGGAACGATGCGTGATCAAAGGTCGCTTTCCGGCGAATCTCCTGGTGAGCGACGACGTGTTGAACGACGGGAGGATAACCAAGAGTTCGGCGTTCAAGTCTGCGACCACCAAAGGCAGGAGAAACGTTTACAAGCAGGGCGAGGGCGGCTTCGCGGACTATACCGGCGGAGGGTACTCGGACTCCGGCTCGTACTCCCGCTACTTTGACCTAGACAAATGGTGGGCCAGGACTTTTCCGTTCCTGATCGTCCCGAAAGCGAGCAAGAGGGAAAAGAACCGGGGCCTGGAAAGAATGCCTGAAGTCGTGAAAACGGGATTGCCGTTGAGAGACGGTTCTGGGAACTACATGGAGAACGAATTCGGAGACGGCACAAAGTCCATTCGCAACACCAAGATCAGAAATTTCCATCCGACCGTGAAGCCGGTGAAGTTGATGGCTTACCTTATAACTTTGGGCAGCAGGCCGGGAGACACGGTTTTGGACCCTTTCGTGGGATCGGGAACCACCTGCGTTGCCGCCAGGATGTTGGGCAGAAAATGCGTAGGCATAGAAAAAGAGCGCGAGTATGCGGAGATCGCGAAGGCGCGATTGAAAGCGCTCGGGCGATACGGAGGCTAAAAGTCGATTAACAGACTGAGGAGCTAAAGAGAAAAGCCAGAGCCGACAGTCCCGCCTCCCTGCGAGAGACGAAAGGCCCGGAGACGCGAAGAGCGTTTCGGGCCTTTCCTTTCGGTTCTCGGGGGAGGTCAAGGACAAGGTGAGGCAATGGGCGAACAGGATACTATGCGGAGATACGCTTAAAGTGCTGAAGACGTTTCCCGATGAGTGCGTGGACTGCATCGTCACTTCTCCGCCGTACTACGGCCTTCGGGATTACGGCGTGAGCGACCAAATCGGCTTGGAGCCGAGTTTTGGGGAGTACCTTGAGAGGATGCTCGCGGTCACCGCTGAGCTAAAAAGAGTTCTTAAAAGCACAGGAACGATGTGGTGGAACCACGGCGACAGTTATAACGGCAGCGGCAAAGCCGGCGGCAACAAGCACTATCTTAAAAAACACACCCAATTCGGGAAATTGGAAAAAGAAGAAAGATGCGGGAGGCCGACGTTCTTGAAAGAGATGCCGACGAAATCATTGATGCTTCAAAACTTCCGCTTGGCGCAAAGAATGATAGACGAGCAAGGGTGGTACTTGAGAAACGTCCTGATCTGGTGGAAGCCCAACTGCATGCCTTCTTCGGTCAGAGACAGGTTCACCGTGGACTACGAGCCGCTATTCTTCTTCACAAAATCGAAGAAGTATTGGTTTGAGCCGCAGTACGAGGCATTCGAGAGCAACGTTTATGACCGGGCGAGAATGGCAAAGGCCCGAACCGAATACGGCGGCAAGTGGGCGCAGGAAAGCGGAGGGGCCATCAAAACTCAGAGAGCCTTTGTTGCCGGGCATGCCCTGGGAAGAAACAAGCGCTGCGTCTGGCGCATCCCTACCAGGCCGTTTCCGGGAGCGCACTTCGCCGTCTTCCCGGAGGCGTTGGTGGAAACCCCGATAAAGGCGGGATGCCCTTGGATGATTTGCCGGAAGTGCGGGAAGGCGAGAGAGCCGATCATCAAGAGCCAGTTCAGACAACACAGCATAGGCGCGACTTCCGGCCGTTACTACAAGGAGAGAAATTTCAAAGGCGACAACACGGTATTAAATTCCAGCGTGACGGTCGGGTACACCGACTGCGGCTGCAAGGCCGGCTGGGAGCCGGGAATCGTTTTGGATCCCTTCATGGGCAGCGGGACCACGGCGTTTGTCGCTCAGAGACTAGGCCGAAGATGGATGGGCATAGAGTTAAACCCGAAATACATCAAAATTGCCGAACGGAGATTAGGTCAAGCGAGAGTAGTGAAAAATCTTAATCAGGAGGGAAATGAAATGATAGCGGCCTGCGGAGCTTAAGAGATGAATCGCGACTGGATCATGGACATGTACCGAAAAGTCAAAGAACACCGTGATCGGGAACTTGGCCGGATCATTGCGATCCTTGGGCCGAAGGCAAACAGTGACCCCGAGATCCGGGAGGCCTTGCGGCTCCTTGAATTCTGGATGAGAGATGAAGACGGTTCCAATGAATTTCCGGCCGCAAAAGACGCGGGGACAAGCGAATCTCAATTTGATAGGAAGCGAGCCTAATGAGTTACCTCGACACAATTCAGTCAATAAAGAAAGCTGCGCTCTATATCAGGGTCAGCACCGACATGCAGGCAGAGAAATTTTCTCTGCCTGCACAGGAAAAGCTCACGCAGGAACTGGCCTCCAAGCATGGCTGGAAAGTCGTGAAGATTTACCGCGACGAAGGGTATTCCGGGAGCTGGATCGAGAAGCGGCCCCAGTTCTTGAGCCTGCTCAAGGATGCAGCAGCAAAGAGATTTGACGCGGTCTTGGTCACTGATTTTGACCGGCTGGCGCGGCCGGATAATCTGAAGGACCTCGGCCGTATCCAAGAGGTCTTCATTGAGCACAACGTAAAGATCGTCACGTTGTCTGAGGTGATTGACCTCTCCGACGACGATCAGTGGTTCGTCTCCTCCCTTTTGGGCATCGTCGCTGCAAAGGAGAAGAAGAAAATCATCTCGCGGATGAAGCGAGGCATCGAGGCGAAAAAGGAGGCAGGATGGTTTTACGGCGGCATTCCTCCCTCCGGCTATCAATGGGATGGGGAAGGAAAACTTGTTTTGCGGGAAGCGAGGGAAGTCCACAGCGGAAAGAAAAAAGGACAAAGGTACGTCTGCTACGACTGGCGGACGGTCAGGGAGTTCTTCGATCTCTTCCTCTACGAGGACTTGAGCCTTAAAGAGATCTGCGGCCGCCACCGGATGCACTTTCACAGCCTCACCGGCATCCTGGACCGGGCCTGGTTCTACGCCGGATTTATCCTCAAGACCCAGAGCCGGCAGGAGCGGACGCGGCTGAAGCGGAAACCACGGGAACCCTTGGCCAAAGGCAACCATCCGCCGATTATCTCCCCAGAGGAGGCCGAGCAAGTCCTGGAGAAGCGCCGGGGAACCTTAGTCGCCTACCGCAACACCAGGCTCAAGTTCCCGTCCTCGGGGCTAATCAGGTGCGGAGAGTGCGGAAGTCCGATGTACGTCTACCGGAGCATCAAAAGGCCGAAGCGGAAGCCCTGGCGCACCTATCACTATTACGTCTGCCAGACCAGGCATGGCGCGCAACGCTGGTTTTCGCGGAAAAAAGGAATAGAGCTTAACCGCTGCCCTATGCCCTTCGTGAGGGCCGACCATGTGGAGAAAGCTGTTTGGGATGTCTTGGAGAACTTTCTCGTTTCCCCCAAAGTGGTTCTGGAGCGCCTGGGAGAAGCCAACGAGCAGAAGGCCCTTTTGGAAAAAGAGCTAAAAGGCATAGAGCAAAGCCTTGCCGAGATCGCAAGGAGAAGATCAAACCTCATTGACCTCTATCAGTACGGGAAATTCAAGCTCGCCGAGATTGACGCAAAGGTGGAGGAACTGGAGGCTTCGGAGGCCGCCTTTGAGCGAAGGCGAAGGGAATACCTGGAGGACATCGAGGCGTACCGGAAGAGAAAGCTTGACCCGGATAGCCTTTATCAAGCCTTGGCCCAGATTGAGGAGATTTTACGCTTTTCCGGCCAGGAGCACCGCCGCGAAATCGTGCGGACGCTTTGCCGGCGAATTACGGCGAAAAGAGACGGGGACCTTGAGGTCTCCGTCTCCCTTCCCCAGGATCGGGAGATCGCCCGGCTTTCTGCGCGGACCTTGGCAAGAGGCGGAGAGGTATATCTAAATTCTCTGCAATGGGACCCCGTTGTGGGCGAGCGACACCTCTCCGGGCTTCGGCACCGTGCCGCCGCCCACCAGCCCGGCGTCGGAGATCGTGTGATGCGGCGCGCGGAACGGGCGGGTGGCGACGATCGGCTGCCCGTTGAGCGTTCCCATGACGCTGTGGATCTTGGTGGTCTCCAGCGCCTCGGCGAGCGTGAGGTCGGGCAGGATCGTCGGCAGCCGCTTGGCGAGCATCGTCTTTCCCGATCCCGGCGGACCGACCAGGAGCACGTTGTGGGCGCCGGCGGCGGCCACCTCCAGGGCGCGCTTGACGTGCTGCTGTCCCTTCACGTCATTGAAATCCATGCCGTACCGGGAATGGCGGCTGAACAGCTCGTCGAGGTTCACGCGCGTCGGCTCGATCGTGCGCTCGCCGTTCAGGAACTCGATCACCTGCGGCAGGCTCTGCACACCCAGCACCTCGATGCCGCCGACCACGGCTGCCTCGCGCGCGTTGGCCTCGGGCAGCAGGATGCCCTTGAATCCCTCCCTGCACGCGGCCATGGCGAAGGGCAGCGCGCCGCGGATCGTTTTGACGGCGCCGTCCAGGGACAGCTCTCCGAGGAGCATGTAATCGCTCAGGAGCTTCTTGTCGATCAGCTCCTCGGCCGCCAGGATGCCCACGGCCATCGGCAGGTCGTAGGCGGACCCTTCCTTTTTGATGTCGGCGGGCGCGAGGTTGATCGTGATGCGCTTGGCGGGAAAGGTGTAACCGCAGTTCTTGACCGCGGCGCGGATGCGGTCCTTGCTTTCCTTGACCGCCCCTTCGGGGAGACCCACCGTGGCGAGCTGAGGCAGGCCCGAAGAGAGATCGATTTCGACTTCGACTCGCAGCGCGTCGATCCCGAACAGGGCCGCGCTGTTGACCTTCGCCAGCATAAGCCCGGATGCGCGCGCAGGCTAACAGAGCTTGCGGCGAATGACAAGTCGAATTTTGCGGCTGCCGGGACGGGCTAGAACCTGTCTTTCTTGAAGGATTTGAGGGACGACGGCCGGTCGCGCAAGGCATCGTCCTTGGTCACCCGGTCGAAGACGTGAATGCCGCGGTTGTGGAGGAGCGTGGGCAGCCCGACCGCCCGGCGCGCTCCCGCGGAACAGATCGAGCAGCGCCGCAGCGGAGGCTCGCTCAGCTTCTGGATCGCCTCGAAGCGATGGCCGTTGTCGCACTCGTACTCGTAGAGCGGCATCGACGACTTTTTAGCACAGCCACGGCGGCGCCTCAACGAAGGTCCGGGGCTCAGCGGCGCGAATCGGCGTCGAGCGGAGACGGCGCGGCCCCGGCAGGGGAAGCCGAAGGGGCGGCGGGCTCGGCCCACGGCAGCGTGACGCGAAAAACGGAGCCGCGGCCGACCTCGCTTTCGGCGACGATCTCGCCGCCGAGCAGCTCGACGAACTTCCTGGCGATGTAGAGGCCGAGGCCGAGCCCCCCGTGGTCCCGCGTGGCGCTGCTGTCGGCCTGGCGGAACTTCTCGAAGATGAACGGCATCACCTCCGGCGCGATGCCGACGCCGCTGTCGGCGATCTCGAAGCAAACGGCCCGCCGGTCGGGACGGTATCTCGCCGAAACCGTGATCGCGCCCTCGGGAGTGAACTTGACCGCGTTATCGATCAGATGCTGCAGGCTCTGCTTGATCTTGTAGCCGTCGCCGAGCGCTACCGGCAGGTTCGGGGCGATGGACCATACGATCGCCGCTCCGGCCGCCGTCCTCTCGCCGTAGGCGTTTCGGAGGTCGTTCGCGAGCCGGTTCAGGTCGACGGGCTCGCGCGCCACGGACATCGTCCCCGATTCCAGCATCGTGGCCTCGAGGATGCTTTGGATCATCGCGAGGAGCTTTTCCGACCCTTCCTTGATGACGTGGATCGCCTTGAGCTGCTCGGGGCGCGGGTCGCCGAGGGAGCTTTCCAGCAGAGTCGCGTAACCGAGAATCACGCTGAGCGGCGTGCGCAGCTCGTGCGAGATCACGCCCAGGAACTGATCCTTGACCTGATTGGATTTCTTCAGCTCGATCGCCTGCTTTTTCGTCTGCTCGTAGAGCCGGGAGTTGTACATGGCGAGGGCTCCCTGGCCGGCGAGCGTGGCGAACAGCTCGATCTCTTCGGGAGTGAACTCGTGCCGACTTCGAGTATAGAGTCCGATGGTGCCGAGCACCTGCCCCTGCGCGATCAGGGGCACGCCGAGGTAGGAGACGAACCCCTGGTCGACGAAGAACCGGCAGTCGCGCGCGTCCGGATCCGTTCGGATGTCTCGGATCACCACCGGGGCTCTCGCCGCGCGCACGCTTTCGTTGAGAGCCCGGCACCCGGCCTCGCCGGCTGCCCGCCAGGCGTCCTCGTCCAGGTTGCGGCACGCCGCGGGCTCGAGGGAGCCGGTCACCGGGTCGCAAAGCCGCACCGTGTAAGCCGCGGGAATCGGGAGAAACAGCTCGATCTTTCCCATGAGAATGTCGAGCACCTTGCGCAGCTCCAAGGTCTCGGCGATCGCGGCGTCGATCTCGTGGAGCGCCCGGATTCGCTCGAAATTCCGCTTGCTCTGCTCGTACAGGCGCGCGTTCTCGATGGCGGTGCCGATCTGCGCGCCGATCGTCGAGAGCAGCCGGACCTCGCGATCGTCGAACGCCCGCGCCCGTTTCGAGTAGACCTGGAGGACGCCGAGGGGCCGCCCTTTCACCGAAATGGGAACGCCGGCCAGAGCGGCGAAGCCCCACCGGCGGGCTCTTTGAGCGTGGTGGCCGGCGTCCCGATCGATATCGCCGTAGATCACGGCCTTGTTTTCGGCGAAGATCGCGCCGATGATCCCCTCGCCCGGACGATAGCTTTCGATCTCGTGAAGCTCGTCTCCCGGCAGCCCCAGGTGGGCGGCCAGGCGAAGCACCTTGCCGCGCTCGTCCGCCACGTACAGACACCCCGCGTCGACACGGAGGGCGGCGGTAGTTGCGCGAAGCGCCGCGGCCGAGACCGAATCGAGATCGAGAGAGCGGGTCACGGTCTCGGTCACCGTGAAAAGGGTCTGAAGGTCCCTGTTGCGCCGGCGGACCTGATCGAGCAGCCGGCGGTTCTCCAGCGCGATGCCCATCTGGCGCGCGATCGCGAGAAGTTGCTCGGTCTTTTCCGGGCAAAAAAAGCCTCTGGTGCGGCTGTACAGTTGAATCACGCCGAGGATGTCGGCGCCGACCTTGAGCGGAAGGAAAACGCAGCTCGAAAAACCCAAGGAAAGCTGCCTCTTGCGCTGGAGCCGGGGCTCGGCGGCCACATCCGGACAGACGATCGGCGCGCCCGATCTCAACACTTCATCGGTGACGACCAGACCCCCCTCGGCGTCTCTGTTTTCGAGCCAGGCTCGATCGAGCCCTATGGCCGCGGGGGAATAAAAGGCCCGTCGCGCGTGGTCCCATAACCGGATCAAGCCGGCGTCGGCGGCTGTCGTCTCGACCAGGCGCGAGAGGATGGCATACAGCGTCTTGTCGAAAGAGTCGGCCGGTTTCAGGGGAGCGATCGCGGCGTAGAGGGAGGAGATTTCTGCAGTGCGCTTCGCGACCTTTGCTTCCAGGCTCCGGCGCGATTCCTTGAGCGCCGCCGCCATCTGGTTGAACCTGTCCGCCAGGCGCTCGATCTCGTCCCCGGTCCGGATTTCGAGGCTGTGGTCGAGGTCGCCGCCTGCGATACGGTCCACCCCTTCCTCCAGCCGCGAAAGAGAGCCGGCGATGCGCCAGCTGAAGGTCGCGCTGGCGAGGAACATGGCGACGATCGCGAGCGTGAGCACCAGAGCCCCGAAGCTCTTGAGTTTTCCGAGATCGGCGTGGGCGCCTTCGAGCGGCGCCTCCACGACCACGCGCCAGCGGGCCAGCGGAACGGTGGCGAAGGTGCTGAGCATCTGGCGGCCCGATGGCTGGGTCGTGACCTCGGCGGCGCCGTCGACAAACGCTCCCGGGGTCGTCACGCCGCTGGCGTCGCGGGACTTCGGCGGAGGGCTGCCGCGAGAGGCGATCAACGTTCCGTCCCGGCTGAGGACGTAGAGCGAGCCCGGGCGGCCGATGCCGAGGAGCGAGACGCCGTCCAGGAGGCCTTTCAGGCCGACTTCGGCAATGAGCGCGCCGCGGATCTCCTGGGATCCGGCCTTGACGGGGACCGCAAGCGTAAGAAAAGGCTCGGCCGCGCTTCCGTAATGAACGGGTCCGACGTGGGTCTCGCCGCGCATCGCCTCGCGAAACCCCGGGGTGTCGAGATACGAGGCCGGGGCCTCGGCCGAACCGGGCGGACGCTGTGGAGCTCGGAGGAGCTCCTTCCCGCCGGCATCCACAAGCGTCACTTGGCGCACGGCCGGCGACAGCTCGAAAAGGCGCCGGAGAGACTTCGCCGCGGCGGCGGGGTCTTCCGAGAAGCTTCCGATCTGGGTGGCGGCCCTGAGCTCGAGGATGCGCCGTTCGATGAAGTCGGCGATGCGGTCGGCCGCGCGCCGCGCCGTCTCTATCTGCTCCTGCGCGACGGTCGCGCGCAGGGTGGGCTCGATCCGCATCGACCAGAAAGCGGCTGCGATCAGGGCGAGGCCGCCCAGGATCAGGACCAGCAGACGAAACAGCTTCCAGTGGATTTTTCCCGTCGTGAGCAAAGGCGGCCTCGGGCTCGGCGGGTATTCATGACCCGTTCGAGCAATGGATGTACCATTCGAGCATGCCATGAGATTTCAATGAATCAGGGGCCTTACGGCGGGCTTTCGCGGACCCGACAGTCGTCCGGCTCCCGAGCGCGGAGGCTTATTGTCCGGTGCGGGCAAAATTTGGATAGCGCTCGGGCATCCTCGGCCCGCGGAAAACTCCCCTGATTCGGCGGCGGAAGATCGGCGCCGGGGCCGCCTCCTTCTTGTGCTGGAAAAGCATTCCTGTTATAAGATTCTATGTTTGCGTTGAAATCGTCGGGCATTCCAAAACCCAGGCCGCGGTCTGGGTTTTTTTTTAGCGTTGCCCGGAGGTGAGCGATGTTCGAGCAGGAAGTCTTACCGGTCGGTCTCACTTTTGACGATGTGCTGCTGATTCCCGCCGAGTCGTCGGTGGTTCCCCGCGACATCGACGTCTCGACCAGGCTGACCGAGCGCATCGCGCTCAACGTGCCGCTGGTGAGCGCGGCCATGGACACGGTGACCGAGTCCCGGACCGCGATCGCGATGGCCCAGGAAGGCGGCATCGGGATCATCCACCGGAACCTGACCGTGCGGGCTCAGGCCGCCGAGGTCGAAAAGGTAAAGAAGTTCGAAAGCGGCATGATCTCCGACCCGATCACGGTGGCCCCGGACCAAAAGATCTCCGAAGCCAAGGACATCATGAGCAGGTACGGGATTTCCGGCCTGCCGGTGACCAAGAACGGGCGCCTGGTCGGCATTCTGACCAATCGAGATCTCCGGTTCGAAAAAAAACTCGACCGGCCGGTCTCGGAGGTGATGACGAAGGACAACCTGGTGACGGCAAAGCCGGGGGTCGGGCTCGACGAGGCCAAGGAGATCCTGCACCAGCACCGCATAGAGAAGCTGCTGGTCGTCGACGACAATTTTCAGCTGAAAGGGCTGATTACGGTTAAGGACATCGAGAAGAAGATTCAATATCCGAACGCCTGCAAGGACGAGCGGGGGCGGCTGCGGGTCGGCGCCGCCGTGGGCGTCGGTCCCGACTGGGAGGAGCGGGTCGAAGCGCTGGTACGAGCCGGCGCGGATCTGATCGCAGTCGATACGGCGCACGGGCACTCGAAAAACGTCCTCGATGTCGTCGGCCAGATCCGGCGCCGCTATCCCGACCTGGATCTCGCGGCCGGCAACGTCGCGACCGAGGAGGGCGCGCTCGCGTTGATCCGCGCCGGGGTCAACGCCGTCAAGGTGGGCGTGGGGCCGGGCTCGATCTGCACGACGCGCGTGGTTTCGGGCGTCGGCGTGCCGCAGATCACCGCGATCGGGAGCTGCGCCAAAGTCGCCGCGCGCCACAACATCCCGATCATCGCCGACGGCGGCATCAAGTACTCCGGGGACATCACCAAGGCCCTTGCGGCGGGCGCTCATTCGGTGATGATCGGCAGCCTGTTCGCCGGAACCGAGGAAAGCCCGGGAGAGACGATCCTCTACCAGGGCCGGACTTACAAGGTCTATCGCGGCATGGGATCGCTCGGGGCGATGGGGCAGGGGAGCAAGGACCGCTACGGCCAGGCGGACGTCGAGGAGCCGATGAAGCTCGTTCCCGAAGGGATCGAAGGGCAGGTGCCTTACCGCGGCTCGCTTTCCTTCAACGTCCACCAGCTCGTGGGCGGTCTGCGGGCCGGCATGGGCTATCTCGGCTGCCCCGACATTCCCACGCTGAGGGCGAAAGCGCGCTTCATCCAGATCACGGCGGCCGGCCTGCGCGAAGGGCACGTCCACGACGTTTTCATCACCAAGGAAGCCCCCAACTACAGAGTCGAATGATCCTGGTTCTGGATTTCGGGTCGCAGTACACCCAGCTGATCGCGCGCCGCATTCGGGAAGCCCGGGTCTACTGCGAGATCCATCCCTTCAATCTGCCTCTGGAGAAAATCAAGGAGCTCGCTCCGGAGGGCATCATCCTTTCGGGAGGCCCGGCCAGCGTCTATCAGGAAAACGCGCCGAAGATCAGCGCGGACGTGCTCGGACTTTCCGTCCCGGTGCTCGGCATCTGCTACGGCATGGGGATGCTGAACCTGCTCGCGGGCGGGGAGGTCGCCCGGGCCGACCGCCGGGAGTACGGGCCGGCGGACGTCACCATCGACGACAACGCCGATCTTTTCAGGGGCTTTGAGCGCCGCGAGACGATCGGGGTCTGGATGAGCCACGGCGATCGGATGCTTTCGATTCCCCCCGGCTGGACGGTGCTCGCCCACAGCGCCAATTCTCCGATCGCGGCGTTCGCCGATCCGGGCCGCCGGCTCTTCGGAGTGCAGTTCCATCCGGAGGTCGCCCACACGCCCCGCGGGCGGGACATCCTGGCCAACTTCGTCTTTCGCATCTGCGGCTGCAAGCCGACCTGGACGATGGGGAGCTTCGTCGAGACCGCGATCCGCAGGGTTCGCGAGCAGGTGGGCGACGGCCGCGTGCTTTGCGCGCTCAGCGGCGGCGTCGACTCTTCGGTGGTCGCCACGCTCGTCCACCGCGCCATCGGCGACCGCCTGATCTGCGTGTTCGTGAACAACGGTCTGCTCCGCCAGAACGAGGCGGAGCAAGTGTGCGCGCTGTTCCGCGAGCGCTTCGGCGCCGCGTTTCGCTACGTCGACGCGAGCTCGCGTTTCCTGGCGGCGCTGCGGGGCGTCGAGGATCCGGAAATGAAGCGCAAGATCATCGGCCGGGTCTTCATCGAGGTGTTCGAGGAAGAGGCGCGCAGGCTGGGCGAGGTCGCTTTCCTGGCGCAGGGGACCCTCTACCCCGACGTGATCGAGTCGGTTTCGTTCGTCGGCCCGTCCGTGACGATCAAGAGCCACCACAACGTGGGCGGGCTGCCGGAAAATATGCGGATGAAGCTGGTGGAGCCGCTGCGCGAGCTGTTCAAGGACGAGGTGCGCGAGGCGGGAAGAGAGCTGGGGCTGCCCCGCGAGTGGATCCAACGCCAGCCGTTCCCCGGGCCGGGCCTGGCGATCCGCGTGCTGGGGGAGGTGACCGAGGAGCGCCTGGCGGTTTTGCGCCGGGCGGACGCCGTCGTCCTGGAGGAGATCCGCGCCGCGGGTCTCTACGAGAAGGTGTGGCAGTCGTTCGCGGTGCTGCTGCCGATCCGCACCGTCGGGGTGATGGGCGACGAGCGCAGCTACGAGAACGTGATCGCGCTGCGGGTCGTCGACAGCCTCGACGGCATGACCGCCAACTGGACGGCGCTGCCGGCCGAGCTGCTCGCCAGGATTTCCAACCGCATCATCAACGAGGTCCGCGGCGTCAACCGCGTCGTCTACGACATCTCCTCCAAGCCGCCGGCCACGATCGAATGGGAGTAGGCGGGAAGGCTTTCGCGACCTCGCCGCTTCCGGCGAGAAGCGGCGCGTCGCGCGGCAAAATATTTGTCGCGCGGAAACGTTTGTGCTAAGGGTGGGGCGGTTGCATGGAACATTCCCGTTTCGTTCACCTTCACTGCCATACCGAATACAGCCTGCTGGACGGTGCCAACAAGGTCGATCGGCTCTGCGAGCGGATCAAGGCGCTGAAGCAGCCGGCGGTCGCCATGACCGACCACGGCAACATGTTCGGCGCGGTCGAGTTCTACCGCGAGGCGGTCCGCCACGGCATCAAGCCGATCATCGGCTGCGAGATCTACGTGGCGCCGACGAGCCGCTTCGAGCGCAAGGGCGTCGACCGGGGCCCGAAGGAGTACAACAACCACCTGATTCTCCTGGCGATGAACCGGGAGGGCTACCGAAACCTCTGCAAGCTCGTCTCGCTCGGCTACATGGAGGGCTTCTACTACAAGCCGAGGATCGACAAGGAGCTGCTCCGGGAGCTGAACGGCGGGTTGATCGCCCTCAGCGCCTGCCTCCAGGGAGAGGTCTCGCAGGCGCTTTCCGCCGGAAACTTCGAGCGGGCCAAGGCCGCCGCCGAGCAGTACCTGGCGATGTTCGGGGACCGCTATTACATCGAGCTGCAGGACAACAAGCTCCCCGAGCAGGAAAAGGTGAACCGGCTGCTGATCGAGCTGGCCGAGGAGCTCTCGATCCCGACCGTGGCGACCAACGACTGCCACTACGGGGAGCGCGAGGACTTTCACGCCCATGACGTTCTGCTCTGCGTGCAGACCGGGAAGACGATCAACGACGAGAACCGGCTGAAGCTCGAGACCGACGAGCTCTACCTCAAGTCCGAAGAGGAGATGAAGCGGGGTTTCGCCCACTGTCCGGAGGCGGTGGAGCGGACGCTGGAGATCGCGGACCGGTGCAACGTCGAGATCGAGTTCGGCAAGTACCACTTTCCGACCTACACGCCGCCGAAGGACGTCAGCCTGGACGACTATCTCGACGAGCTGGCGCGCGCGGGGCTGGAGGAAAGGCTCGAGGGGGTCACGGACCCCGGGACGCGCAAGACCTATTACGACCGGCTGGAGTACGAGCTGGACGTCATCAAGCGGATGCAGTTCCCCGGCTATTTCCTGGTCGTGGCCGACTTCATCAACTACGCCAAGCAGAACGGCATCCCCGTCGGGCCGGGCCGCGGCTCGTCGGCCGGCAGCCTGGTGGCCTACGCCCTGAAAATCACCGACCTCGACCCGATCCGCCACGTCCTGCTCTTCGAGCGCTTCTTGAACCCCGAGCGGCGCTCGATGCCCGACATCGACGTCGACTTCTGCATCCGCGGCCGCGCCCGGGTCATCCAGTACGTCAAGGACAAATACGGCTCCGACCGCGTGGCGCAGATCGCGACCTTCGGAACGCTCAAGGCCAAGGCGGCGATCAAGGACGTCGGCCGGGCCCTGGGCTTTTCCTTCGCCGAGACCGACGCGATCGCCAAGCTCATCCCGGCGCCGAAGCAGGGCTTCGACTACCCGCTCGCCGAGTCGATCAAGATGGAGCCGCGCCTGCAGGAGCTGATCAAGACCGATCCGCGGGTCAAGACCCTGATCGACCACGCGCTCCGGCTGGAAGGGCTCACGCGCCACGCCTCGACGCACGCCGCGGGAGTCGTGCTGTCGAACCTCCCGCTGGTCGATCATCTGCCGCTCTTCGTCGACAAGGAAGGCGGCATCGTGACGCAGTTCGACATGGGCAGCGTCGAGAAGATCGGTCTGGTGAAGTTCGATTTTCTCGGCCTCAAGACGCTGACCCTGATCCACGATTGCGTGAAGCTGATCGAGCGGACGCGCGGGGAGAAGGTCGACCCGGCCAGGCTCCCGCTGGACGACAAGAAAACCTATCGGCTCCTGTGCAACGGCAACACCACCGGCGTCTTCCAGCTCGAAAGCACGGGCATCCGGGAGATGACGGTCAAGATCCGCCCCAACTGCTTCGAGGACCTCGTCGCGATCCTGGCGCTCTACCGCCCCGGGCCGCTCGACAGCGGCATGGCCGAGGAGTACATCAAGCGGAAGCACGGCCGGGAAAAGATCAAGTACCTCCACCCGCTGCTCGAGCCGATCCTGAAGGACACCTACGGAGTCATCGTCTACCAGGAGCAGGTGATGCAGATCGCCCAGGTGCTGGCGGGCTACAGCATGGGCGACGCGGACATCCTGCGCCGCGCGATGGGGAAGAAGGATCCCGAGGAGATGGCGGCGCAGCGCGAGCGCTTCGTGGAGGGGGCGAAGAGGAAAAACATCGGCGCCGAGAAGGCAGCGGAGATCTTCGACCAGATGGAGACCTTCGCGCGTTACGGCTTCAACAAGTCGCATTCCGCGGCCTACGCGCTGGTCTCCTACCAGACCGCCTACCTGAAGGCCCATTTCCCGGTGGAGTTCATGGCCGCGCTGATGACCTCCGAGATGGACGACACGGACAAGGTCATCAAGAACCTCGCGGAGTGCCGGGAGCGCGGCATCGAGGTGCTCGCCCCCGACATCAACGAGAGCCGCGCCGACTTCACCCCGGTCGGGGACAAGATCCGCTTCGGCCTGGCGGCGGTGAAAAACGTGGGCGAGAAGGCGGTCGAGGTGATCCTCGAGAGCCGCGACGAGGCGGGACCGTTCGAGTCGTTGTTCGACTTCTGCCGGCGGGTGGACCTGACCGCGGTCAACCGCCGGGTGATCGAAAGCCTGATCAAGTGCGGCGCTTTCGACTCCACGGGGGTGTCGCGGGCGCGCATGACGGCGGCGCTGGACGAGGCGCTGCGGGCCGGCCAGGCCCACCAGCGCGACAGCGCGAGCAACCAGATCGACATCTTCCAGATGCTCGGGAGCCCGGGCCGCACGGCCAGGAGGACCCCGGACCACTACCCCCAGGCCGAGGAGTGGTCGCCCCAGCAGTCGCTCGCTTTCGAGAAGGAGGCCCTGGGTTTCTACATCAGCGGCCACCCTCTGGACAAGTACGAGCGCGTGATCAAAAGGCTCACCAGCGGCACCCTGGCCGCGTTAAGGGAAAAGCCCTCTCCCGGCGACGTCCGGGTGGCGGGCGTGATCTCGGCGTTGAAGCTCAAGAACACGAAAAAGGGCGAGCGCTACGGGACCTTTAACTTGGAAGACAAAACCGGTTATATTGAAGTTATCGCCTGGCCGGACGTCTACCGGAAGGTGGCCGAGATCCTGGCCTCGGACGACCCGATTTACGTGCGGGGCAGGCTCGAAGCCGGAGAAGAAAGGGTCCAGATCATCGCCAACGAAATCAGCCCCCTGGCCGACGCGGCCAAAGCGGCGCGCAACGGCAACGAGCGCTCCCGCCGCAACGGCGAGCGCGTGCACCTCTATTTTCGGGAGAACGAAGTCGCTCCCGAGGAGCTGGTGAGCCTGCGGGAGGCGCTGCTGGACTACCCCGGCCCGTGCAACGTGCTGCTCCATGTCATGGCTCCGGACGCCGGCGAGACCGTGATCGAGCTGTCCGATCAGATGCGGGTCGCGTGGACGCCCGAGCTGGAGGCCGCGGTCGGCCGGCTCTTCGGAACCAGGGTGAGCCTTCAGATCTCGCAGTCTTGAACCGGCGCAATTCCAACCACCATCGAAAAGAGCGGGCGATCCTGGTCGGGGTCGAGCTGCCTTCGGCTCCGGGAAGAATCCCTCTCGGCGACAGTCTGGACGAGCTCGAGCGGCTCGCGGAGACCGCCGGGGCCGAAGTGCTGGAGAAGACTTCCCAGCAGTTGAGAAGCGTCACCCCCGCGACCCTGATCGGCCGCGGCAAGGTGGAGGAGATCCAGCTCAAGGTGAAGCGGCAGGGCGCCGATCTCGTGATCGTCGACGAGGATCTCACGCCGGCGCAGCAGCGCAACCTCGAAGCGGCCCTGGCGACTCGCGTGGTGGACCGGAGCCAGCTCATCCTCGACATCTTCGCCCAGCGCGCCCGCAGCAACGAGGGCAAGCTCCAGGTCGAGCTGGCGCAACTGCAGTATCTCCTGCCGCGCCTGACGCGGCAGTGGCTGCACCTTTCGCGGCTCGGCGGCGGCATCGGCACCCGCGGCCCGGGCGAGACGCAGCTGGAGGTGGACCGCCGGCGGATCCGCGAGCGGATCGCGCATCTCAAACGCCGCCTGCGCCGGGTCGAGCGGACGCGGGGGCTGCAGCGCAGGGAGCGCGACGAGGTCCCCTTCGCGACTGTGGCGCTGGTGGGCTATACGAACGCCGGGAAGTCCACTTTGATGAACGCCCTCACGCGCGCCGGCGTGACCGTCGAGGACAGGCTGTTCGCCACG
Organism: Candidatus Zixiibacteriota bacterium; assembly: GCA_035574315.1. NCBI lineage: Bacteria > Pseudomonadati > Candidatus Zixiibacteriota > Candidatus Zixiibacteriota bacterium. The sequence goes on along the minus strand of DATLYW010000022.1, from coordinate 24,969 downwards.
CTCGATCCCACGATCCGCGCCTTGCGGCTGCCGAACCGCGACAAGGTGATGCTCGTCGACACGGTCGGCTTCATCAACAAGATCCCTCATTCGCTCATCGAGGCGTTCAAGAGCACGCTCGAGGAGGTCGCCCGGGCCGACCTGCTGCTCCACCTCGTCGACATGGCGAGCCCCCTGTTCGAAGAGCAGATCGAGATCGTCGAGAAGGTGCTCGAGGAGATCGGCGCGGGCGCGATCCCGGCGATCCTGGTGCCGAACAAGATCGATCTCTTCCCGGAGCTTCCCCTGCGGTCGTTCCGGAACAGCCGGGCCCGTGAGGTCTGCCCCATATCGGCGCTGACAGGCCGCGGCGTCGAAGGGTTGCTGGAGCGGATCGGGGCGATCCTGGACGAGGGCAAGGAGACGTTCCACGGCTGCTTCAGCGCGGCGCAGGGCGCGCTGGTCGCGATGATCCGGGAGCGCGGCCGGATCATCGAAGAGCGCTACGAGGGCGATCGCCTCCACCTGACGGCGCTCGTCACACCGAAGCTGGCCGGTCAAATGAGGAAGATGCTCGCGCGGAACGGAGATGCCGCCGCGGCCCGGGGATTCGATGCTCAATCTCCCTAACTTCCTCACGCTGGTACGGATCCTGACGATCCCCGTCTTTCTCGTCCTGCTCTCGTCGCGCAGTTACGGCGCCGCGCTGGCGGTCTTCGTGATCGGCGGCGTGACCGATTTTCTCGACGGCCTCAGCGCGCGCTGGATGGGGCAGGAGACCGCGCTGGGCGCGCACCTGGATCCGCTGGCGGACAAGCTCCTGATGATCAGCTCTTTCCTGATGCTGGCGCTCGAGGGGGCGATCCCGCCGTGGCTTGCGGTCCTGGTTCTCAGCCGCGATGTTTTCATTTTGACCGGGTATGGTATGCTGTGTCTGCTGCTCGACGAGCGGCCGCACGTTCAGCCGACGGCGGCGGGCAAGTGCAGCACCGCGTTACAGCTGCTGACGGTGGGCGTGGTCCTCCTGCTGCTTTACGACCCGCAAAGCATCGACCCGTTGTGGCGCGACATCGTCGTGGTCGCCACCGCCGTGGCGACGGTGTGGTCGGGGTTGCAGTATCTCTACCGGGGATTGGTGTGGTTGCAGAACAGAGCCTCGGCGCTGAGGCGACCGGGTTGACAGCCTTGCGAGAAATTGATAGGAAAATCGCTTGTTTGCATCTTTCTGCCCAAGCCAGGGCAGGCGCCGACGCTGATCGATGAAGGCTCGACAACGATTGTCTCTTCACTCCTTTCAGGCACGTAGCTCAGTGGGAGAGCGCTTCCTTGACACGGAAGAGGTCGGCAGTTCAATCCTGCCCGTGCCTACCATCCTATTATAGTACCCGCATGGAGAACATTCGTATCCGGTTGCCCGGCGGGAAAACCGTCGACGTCCGCCGCGGCACGACCATCGGCGAGCTCGCCGTCTCCTGCGAGGCCGGAAAAGACGTGATCGCCGCCAGGCTCGACGGCAAGGCCGTGGACCTGAGCCGGCCTCTCACCGAGGACGGCACGGTCGAGTGGATCTCGGTGGACAGCCCCGAGGGGCTCGACATCCTGCGCCACTCAACCGCGCACCTCATGGCGCAGGCGGTGCAGAGCCTGTTTCCCGGAACCCAGGTGACCATCGGCCCGACGATCGAGGACGGCTTTTACTACGACTTCAAGCGCGACCGGGCGTTCACTCCCGAAGAGCTAGAGCGCATCGAGGCCCGCATGAAGGAGCTGGTCGAGCAGGACCTCCCCGTCCGGCGGGAGGAAATGTCGCGCCAGCAGGCGATCGAGCTGTTTCGCTCGATGGGAGAGGCCTACAAAGTCGAGATCCTCGAGGGAATCCCCGACGAGACGGTCTCGCTTTACCGGCAGGGGGACTGGGTGGATTTGTGCCGCGGCCCTCACGTGCCGTCGACCGGAGCGCTGCGGGCGTTCAAGCTCACCGGAGTCGCCGGCGCCTACTGGCGCGGGGACGAGCGCAACGAGATGCTCCAGCGCATCTACGGGACGGCGTGGCCGACCCGGCAGGCGCTGAAGGAGCACCTGCAGCTGCTCGAGGAGGCGAAAAAACGGGATCACCGACGGCTCGGGCGCGAGCTCGATCTCTTCAGCTTTCACCCGGTCGCGCCGGCAAGCCCGTTTTTCCACCCGAAAGGGGCTGTGGTCTACAACGAGCTGATCGCTTACGTCCGCCGGCTCTACCGCCGCTACGGCTACGAAGAGGTGATCACGCCGCAGATCCTCGACGTCGAGCTGTGGCGCCGCTCCGGGCATTACGATCACTACCGCGAGAACATGTATTTCACCCGCGTCGACGACCGCGAGTTCGGCGTGAAGCCGATGAACTGCCCGGGCCACACGCTGATCTATGCCTCGAAGAAGCGCTCGTACCGCGACCTGCCGCTCAGGATCGCGGACTTTGGCCGGCTGCACCGCTACGAACGCTCCGGCGTGACCGCGGGGCTCACCCGGGTGCGCTCTTTCTCGCAGGACGACGCGCACATTTTCTGCGCGCCCGAACAGATCGAGGACGAAATCGGCGGGTTGATTACGATGCTGCGGGAGGTTTACCGTACCTTCCGGTTCGGCGACATGGAGGTGCGGCTCTCCACCCGCCCGAAGGACTTTCTCGGCGATCCGGCCGTATGGGACCGCGCCGAGGAGGTCCTCGGCCAGGCGCTGCGGAAGCAGTCGATCGAGTACCGGAGCAGCCCCGGCGAGGGAGCGTTCTACGGTCCGAAGATCGATTTCGTGGTGCTCGACGCGCTGCGCCGGGGGTGGCAGCTGGCCACCGTGCAGCTCGATTTCTTTCTGCCGGAGCGTTTCGGTCTCACCTACGTCTCGGCCTCCGGAAGCGAGGAGCGGCCGGTGATGATCCATCGGGCGCTGCTGGGGTCGATCGAGCGGTTCATGGGGATTTTGATCGAGCACTGCGGCGGCGCTTTTCCGCTGTGGCTCGCCCCGGTGCAGGTGAGGGTTCTGACCGTTACCGACCACCACAAGCAATATGCTAAAAGCGTTTTCGCGGAGCTGCGGGACCGCGGCTGGCGGGTGGAGCTGGACGACCGCAACGAAAAGCTCGGATACAAGATCCGCGAGGCGCAGCTCGCCAAGATTCCCTATGCCGCGATCATCGGGGACAAGGAGGTTCAAGCCCGGACCCTGACCCTTCGCCGCAGGGGCGGGGAGAATCTGGCGCCGATGTCGGTGGCGGATTTCGTGGGGATGCTGGAGTCGGAGGTGGCGCGGGAGCTGGGCTGACCGGTGGAGCCGGAACCGGTCCTTTGACCACGGAGGTGGCTTATCGCTAGAGACGCGAGAATCAATCAGCAAATACGCGCGCGCGAGGTGCGCGTCATCGGTCCCAAGGGGGAGCAGCTCGGCGTCATGCCGCTGCACGAGGCGCTCAAGCAGGTGGAACAGCTGGGCCTCGACCTGGTGGAGGTGGCTCCCGATGCCCAGCCGCCGGTCTGCCGGATCATGGACTACGGGAAGTTCCGCTACGAGCAGAAAAAGAAGTCCCACGGTCCGAAAAAGCATTCCGTCGTCGAGATCAAGGAAGTCAAGATGGGATCGCGGACCGATCCGCACGACGTGCTGCACAAGGTGCGAAGCATCCGCCAGTTCATCGAGCGGGGCCAGCGGGTGAAGGTCTCGGTGTTCTTCCGCGGGCGCGAGATCACGCACCCGGAGCTGGGCAGGCAGATGCTCAGCGGAGTGGTGAAGCAGCTCCAGGACATCGCCAAGGTCGACATCGAGCCGCGCCTCGAGGGACGGAGCATGGCGATGCTGCTGACGCCCAAGTAATTCAGACTCAACGCGAAAAGACGGGAGCAATCATGCCGAAGATGAAGACGAATCGGGCCGCCGCCAAGCGGTTCAAGCTGACCGGTACGGGAAAGATCAAGCGGAACAAGGCATTCCGACGCCATCTGCTGTCTTCCAAAGGGAAGAAACGCAAGCGGAACCTGCGCCGGGCCGCCACCGTCGCGGCGAGCGAGGCCAAGAACATTCGCAAGCTGATCCCTTACAAATAGAGGAAAGGAGCAGTCGAAGTGCCACGAGCAAAAGGCGGGAGCAAATCCCGTCACAGACGAAAGAAAATCATGAAGCTGGCCAAGGGGTACGTGGGCGGACGAGGACGCCTGTACCGCTCGGCCCGGGAAACCGTGGAGCGTTCGCTCGCGTTCGCCTACCGCGACCGGCGCGTCAAGAAGAGGAACTTCCGGGGGCTGTGGATCACCCGCATCGGCGCGGCGGCCCGCCTGAACGGCCTGTCGTACAGCCAGCTGCTGAAGGGGCTGAAGCAGGCCGGCATCGAGTTGAACCGCAAGATGCTCGCGGAGCTGGCGGTCGCCGACCAGGCCGCGTTCGGCCAGCTCGCGGAGCGCGCGAAATCCCATTTGAGCGCCTAGGGCCTTTTCCCGCTTCGATGGACGACTCCATAGAAAGGCTCCAGAGCGAGGTCCTGGAGCGGCTCGGTCGTTGCGAGTCGGAAGCCGACGTCGACGCGCTGCGGGTGGAGATCCTCGGCCGCAAGGGGCGGCTCACCTCGCTCCTGCGCGGCCTCAAGGATCTGCCGCCCGAGGAGCGGCCGCAGGCGGGCGATCGCCTCAACCGCGCGCGCCGGCTGCTCGAGGAGCGCATCGAGGAGCGCCTCGAGGCGATCAGGGCCGAGGCCAAGGAGCGCAGCCTGAAGAGCGAGGCGATCGACGTCACGCTCCCCGGAACCCGCTGGCGGCGCGGATGCGTCCACCCGCTGACCGCCGTCATGGAGGAGATCGCCTCGGTTTTTCACGGCATGGGATTCGAGATCGCGTGCGGTCCGGACATCGAGGAGGACTACTACAATTTCGAGGCGCTCAACATTCCGCAGGACCATCCGGCGCGCGACATGCAGGATACTTTTTTCGTCTCCGCCGGGCGGCTGCTCAGGACGCACACCTCGCCGGTTCAGATCCGGACGATGGAGAAGCGGCGTCCGCCCTTGCAGGTGATCGTTCCCGGGGCCGTCTACCGCCACGACGACGACGCCACCCATTCGCCGATGTTCCATCAGGTCGAGGGCTTCATGGTGGACCGCGGCGTCGCTTTTTCCGACCTCAAGGGCGTGCTCACGCACTTCCTGCAGCGGATCTTCAGCGCCGAGACCGGCGTGCGCTTTCGGCCGAGCTTCTTTCCCTTTACCGAGCCGAGCGCGGAGATCGACATCCGCTGCCTCCTGTGCGGCGGAAGCGGCGCCGCAGAGGGTGGCCAGGGCTGCCGGGTTTGCAAGGGCACGGGCTGGCTCGAGATTCTCGGCGCGGGCATGATCGATCCCCAGGTCTTCGCGTTCGTGGGTTACGACTGGAACGAGGTCTCGGGATTCGCCTTCGGGATGGGAGTGGAGCGGATCGCGATGCTCAAGTACGGGATCGACGATATCCGCCTTTTTTTCCAGAACGACTTGAGATTCCTCCGGCAGTTCGGCTGACGGACCCGGCCGGCGACGGCCGGGACGGGCCGCCCGCTTCCCTTTCCATGAAGTTCACGTTCAATTGGCTCAAAGAGTTCGCAACCTTCGACGCTTCGCCGCGTCAGCTCGCGGACCGGCTCACGATGGCGGGACTCGAGGTCGAGGCGATCGCTCCTCTGCGCGAGCCGGAAAGCGGTCGCGAGGACTGGTTGATCGAGGTGAACGTCACGCCGAACCGCGGCGACTGCCTGAGCGTGTTCGGGTTGGCGCGCGAAGTCGCCGCGCTCACCGGCGGGAGGCTCAAGGCGCAAAAGCCGCTTCGCGTCCGCGCGCTCCGGGAGCTGGGCGGGGTTTCCGTTTCGGTGCAGGATCCTGAAGGATGCCCGCGCTACAGCGGCAAGGTGATCGAGGGAGTCCGTGTCGGCGTCGCGCCTCCGTGGATGCGGTTTCGCCTGGAGGCGTGCGGCATTCGCGCCATCAACAACGTGGTTGACGTCACCAACTACGTCATGCTGGAGACCGGCCAGCCGCTGCACGCTTTCGACCTGGATCGGCTGGACGAGCGCAGGATCGTCGTGCGCCGGGCCGGCGCCGCCGGCGAATTCGTCACCCTTGACGGAATCGAGCGGAGACTCGCCCCGGACGACCTGCTGATCTGCGACGGCGATCGGCCGGTGGCGCTGGCCGGGATCATGGGAGGGTTGTCGTCCGAGGTGGTGGGCGGGACGCGCCGGGTTTTTCTCGAGAGCGCCAACTTCGACCCGGTCACGATCCGACGCACGGCAAAGCGGCTCGGGCTGCACAGCGAAGCGTCCCACCGCTTCGAGCGCGGCGTCGATCCCGAGGGGACGGTCCGCGCGGCGGAGCGCGCGGCGGAGCTCATCGCCGAGCTGGCCGGCGGCTCTCCTCTGCCGGGCGCGCTCGACCACTATCCGCGGCCGGCCAGAAACCGGGTCGTCAGGCTGCGCGAGGAGCGCGCCGCCGGGCTCCTGGGGGTGCGCGTGCCGGCGCGGACGATCACGAAGATCCTCGGCTCGCTGGGATTGCGGACCGCGCGCAAAGGGGGCTCGAGCCTGAGCGTGACGGTTCCGACGTGGCGGCCCGACCTCACGCGCGAGGCCGACTTGATCGAAGAGATCGCCCGGCTGTACGGCTACGACCGGATTCCGACCACGCTGCCCGCCCTGCATCCGGCGCAAAACGGAGCCGGCGACGGCCGGGGTTGGGAGCGCAGGATCCGGGCGCTGCTCTCGGGCGCGGGGCTCACCGAGGTGATCAACCTCCCGTTCACGAGCGAACGGATGAACGAGATCTTTCCCGGCCTGTGGCCGGAGGGGACGGCCCCGGTCACGGTGCTCAATCCGCTGGTGAAGGAGCAGCCGCAAATGCGCTTCAGTCTGATACCGGGGCTGATCGAGAATCTGAGGCTGAATCTGGCCCACAAGGCGCGCAGCTTCTCGGCCTTTCACATCGGCAAGGTTTTCGGGCTGGGCCCGGAAGGCAGGAGCGAAGAGCGGCAGCGGATCGCGGGATTGCTGTACGGGCCGCGCGAGCGCGCCGGCCTGCGCATCGGCGAAGAAGTGCCGCTGGGCTTTCTCGACTGCAAAGGCCTGGTCGAGGAGGTTCTCGACCTGCTGCGCCTCCGCGAGCGCGTTTCGTGGGCGCCCTGCAGGGTTGCCAGCCTTCATCCCGGCCGCACCGCGGAGCTGGCGCTCGAGGAGGTCCGGCTGGGCATCGTCGGACAGAGCCATCCGGAGATCTGCGACGAGCTGGACGTGCCGCCGTTCCTGGCTTTTGAACTTGACTTCGAAGGTCTGGTTCAGTATGCTCCGCGCCAAATCAAAGCTCGTTCGCTGCCGCGCTTCCCGGCCGTGGAGCGCGATTTTGCACTGCTCCTGGATCAGTCGTTTCCGTCCGAGCGGATCGCTCGCTGGATCAAGGATCTCGGCGAGCCGCTGATCGAGCATGTCGAAGTCTTCGACGAATACCGGGGCCCGAACATCCCTCAGGGCAAGAAAAGTCTCGCGTACAAGGTCTCGTATCGAGCGGCTGACCGGACCCTGACCGACGCCGAGGTGAACGAGTTGCACCGGGAGCTGGTTCATCGTATAGGCGAGGTGTTCGACGCGCAGCAAAGATGAGGAATTCGACCAGGAGGAAAGAGAGGCCATGACGAAAGCGGATATCATCCTTCGGATTTATGAAAAAGTCGGATTCTCCAAGAAGGACGCGACGGACGTCGTCGAGGCGACCTTCGACATCATCAAGAGCTGTCTCGAGCGCGGGGAGAAGGTGAAGATCTCCGGGTTCGGGAATTTCGTCGTCAATACCAAGCGGCCGCGCAAGGGACGCAATCCCCAGACCGGCGACGAGATCATCATCGTCGGCCGCAAGGTGCTGACGTTCAAGGCGAGCCAGATCCTCAAGAAGAGCCTGAACGCGATACCCGCCCCGAGCGCTCCTCCGCCGTCGTCCGAAAGCTGAGCGATGACGCATCGCTTGCCCGACAAGATCTACTTCAAGATCGGCGAAGTGAGCGATATCGTCGGGGTGGAGCCGTACGTCCTGCGCTACTGGGAGACCGAATTCGACCTGCTGAAGCCCGCCAAAGCCCCGTCGCGCCACCGCCTCTACAAGAAAAAGGACGTCGAGCTGCTGCTCGACATCAAGCGGTTGCTCTACACCGAAGGCTTCACCATCGAGGGAGCCCGCAAGAAGCTCAGGGCGGCCAGGAGAGAAGAGCGCAGCCAGCTCAAGCTGCCGTTGTCCGAGCAAAAATATCGGGCGGCTCTCGTGCGCATCAAGCGGGAGCTGGAATCGCTGCGCAAGCGCCTGGGCTAGCTCCGGCGTCCGCTGAAATTGATTTCGCGCGGCCGTAGTGTTAGCTTGGCCATCCATCGGGGCGTAGCGCAGCCTGGTAGCGCACACGCTTGGGGTGCGTGTGGTCACCGGTTCAAATCCGGTCGCCCCGACCATTTTCCTTCTTTCGACCACGGCGACCGCGCTCCGCGGTTCGCTCTTCTTCGAGCCGGGGACCGTTTTCTGGGCAAAAAACCGCCGATCCATTGCTCCGCACGCATGCGGTCCTTCCTGCGGTTCGGAATCCCACGACCGTATTTTCCGATCTTTGGTAGCGCGGGCCCGCGGTCAGCTCGTCGGAAAAATCCGGGATCGTAAAAAATAGCGCGCCCGTCCCGGCTTTGGCCGTGGGATGGCCGGGAAAAAGGCGCCGGCATGTCGCCGGAGGGCTCGGCTCGTGCCGGGCCGGGGTGGCATGTCAGTTGCTCTGCTACCGCTAGCGCTCCGCGCGCGGCGGCTGGGAATGCTCTTTCGGGCCTGGCCCGATCGCGTCCGGGTCCTGTGCCGGGCGTCCGGCGCGAAGCTCAAGCAGATCCCGCCGCCGCAGCAAACCGGCTTGCGAGGGCACGGTGCACGACTCCCGAACCGAACGAGCAAGAGAAAACGTCTGGATCAAATCGACCTGCTCCATGTGTTGGAACACCTGCGGCATTCGGGTGAACCGGGTGGACGGGGTGATCGTCAAGATCGAGGGCGATCCGGACTGCCCGCAGAACCGCGGCCGGATTTGCGCCAAGGGGAACTCGGGCTTCATGTCGCTCTACGATCCGAGACGCGTGCTCCATCCGATGCGGCGCACCAATCCCGCGAAGGGCTTCGACGTCGATCCGCGATGGGAGCGGATCTCGTGGGAACAGGCGCTGGCGACCATCGCCGAGCGGCTGGCGAGGATCCGGCGCGACGATCCGCGCAGGCTGGCGGTCTCTTCTTTCGACACGAGAGGGCAGTCGGGGGTGTTCTTCGCCTCGTGGGCCGCGGCTTTCGGAACCCCGAATTTCTGGGGCGCCGGCGCCCAGTACTACTGCGGCAACGGTTTTCATCCCGTGACCTATCTCACCCACGGCACCTGGTTCGGCGAGCCGGACATCCGCCGTTGCCGGTTCCTCATGCTCTTCGGCACGCAAAACGGATCGGTGACGAACCATTTGCCGATGGAGCTGGCCGCGGAGATGGCGGACGCCCGGATGGGCGGCATGAAGCTGGTCGTCGTCGACCCCGTCGGCATCAACGCCGGCTCCAAGGCGCACGAGTGGGTGCCCATCCGCCCGGGGACGGACGCGGCGCTGGCGCTTTCGATGATTCACGTCCTGCTCAACGAGGAAGGCGTTTACGACCGCGAGTTCCTGACGCGATACACCAACGGCCCGTATCTGATCGCCGCCGACGGCCACTATCTCAGGGACGGCGCCACCGGAAAGCCGTTGATGTGGGACGAGCTCGCGAGGCGGGCTCGTCCGTTCGACGACCCCGGTTTCGGCGAGATCGCCCTCGAGGGGAGGTTTTCCGTCGGAGGAAGGGAGCACCCGACCGCTTTCACGCTCTTCAAGGAAAACGTCCGCCGGTATCCCCCGGAAACGGCGGCCGGGATCACCACGGTTCCGGCGGAGACGATCCGCCGCCTGGCGCGCGAATTCGGCGAGGCCGCCGGCATCGGCGGCACCGTCATGATCGGCGGCCATAAGCTTCCGTACCGCCCGGCGGCGGCCAACTGGTACCGGGGCGCGACCGCCCACAAGCACGGGATGCTGGCCGGGCTGGCGATCCAGCTCATGAACGTGATCGTGGGCGCGATCGACGTGCCGGGCGGCCATCTGGGAGGCAGTCCGGTGTCGCGCACCGCGCCGCTCACGTGGTCGCCGGCGGCGTCCGCGGACGGACTGCTCGTGCCCGAAGGTTACGCGCGCCGGCGCAAGCCGCCGTACCCCGCTACCCGGGTGAGAAAGCCGGAGCGTTACGACCTGCTCGATCTCTGCCCGGTGGCGCCGTACGGCGGGCCGTTCTTCACCGAGGCCCTGCTCCACCCCGAGCTGTTCAAGCTCGATTACGATCTGGACACCCTGATCGTCTGCCGCAGCAATCTGCTGATGACCTGCGCCAACCCGGATCAGATGGCGGAGGCTCTGAAGAAGATCCCGTTCGTCGTGGCGTTCGCCTGCGAGCTGAACGAGACGGCGGAGTTCGCCGACATCCTGCTTCCCGACACGCATTATCTGGAGCGCCTCGACGCGATCCCCAACGAGCCCACGGAGTTCGTCGGCGCCGGCGAGGGCCCATGGTACTGGATGCTGCGCCAGCCGGTGATCGAGCCGAGGGGGGAGGCGCGGAGCTGGGTGGAGGTGCTTTTCGATCTCGCCGACGAGCTCGGGTTCCGCGGCGACCTCTACGCGCTGCTCAACGCCACGCTCGACCTGAAAGAGCCGTTCGCCTGTCGAGCGGATGAAAGATACACGTGGGCCGAGCTGGCGGACCGATGGTTGAAATCATGGTTCGGGGAACAAAAAGGGCTCGAGTGGTTCAAGGAGCACGGGACGCTCGTCACCGGCGAGAAGCAGGTCGAGGAGGCCTATCCTCGAGCGTTCCTAAAGGCGCGCATTCCGGTCTACCTCGAGTATCTCCTGACCGCGGGCGAAGAGGTGAAAAAACTCACCCGGGAGCTGGGCATTCCGTGGGACGCAACCGACTACCAGGCCCTGGTGGACTGGAAACCGTGCGAAGAGCTCCGGCAGGACTCGCCCGGGCACGATCTGTTCGTGGTGAACTTCAAGCTTCCCTTCCATTCGCTCAGCTACACGACCCATAACGGATACCTGAAGGAGCTGAGCGAAAAGGATCCGGACGCCTGTTCCCTGCTGCTCAACGAGGACACCGCGCGCCGAAAAGGCATCGCGACCGGGGATCTCATCCGGCTTTCCACGAGATTCGGCCATCGAGCGGAGGGCCGGGCGTACGTCACCGCGTGCGTCCATCCCGAGGTCGTCGGGATTGCGGGCTGCTTCGGGCGCAGGAGCCGGGCGCTCCACTCCTTCGGAAAGGGAGTCCATTTCAACAGCTTCATTCCGCAGAGGCTCGACCGCATCGATGCGCTCTCGGCGGCCCTGGACTCCTGCGTCCGGGTGAAGGTCGAGAAGGTCGGTTCGTAGGCGCCGCGGGAGGCGGCGGTTTTCGGCATGAGGGAGACCGGAAAGAATTCGGTCGCGGTCAAGGTCGTCTACTTCGGCCTGGTCCGCAACGCCGTGAAGAAAGCGGAGGAGACCGTGGAGCTTCCCGCCGGCTCGACCGTGCGGGACCTCGTGGACGTGCTCTGCGGGCGCCACGGCGCGGCGCTGCGCGACGCTATCCTGACCGCAGACGGAACGCCGGGGTCGAGCGTGATGCTTCTCCTGGACGGAACGAACATCCTGCGCCGGAGCGGGCTGGACACCGCCATCGTCGACGACGGGTCCTTACACGTGCTTCTGACAACCACGGCGATGTCGGGCGGTTGAAATCGAGGGAAGCACGGCTCCGGGGGCGCATTCGATCTTCTGGAGCGCTTCGGCGGGATCGAAGGGTTGACCGCGAAGATCCGCTTCGGCTTCTCTCGCCTTTTTCTCGACCGGCCGGAGTGCGCTCAGTTGCTGCCGACCACGATCCGCTCGTCGTCGAGGGTGCCGATCTCGAAGGTGATGTCGAAGCTTATGACCCGGTCGCGAAGAAAGATGAAGAGATCCCCTCCGCTGCTCGCGAGCAGATGGAAGCCGCCGAAGGAGTAATAGCCCTTCGGCGGGGAGGCCCCGGTCCCTCCCGGGTTGGGGGGGAGAATCTCGATGGGGCGGCCGTCGTAAAAGCCGACGACGTTGCGTTTGTCCTTCCAGGCCTTGGCGGCGAGATCGACCTTGCCGGTTCGCGGATCGGTGACGGTCAGATGCTCGCTCGCGTGATAGAGGGCCGCCAGCTCCGGATCGGTCAGCAGCACCGGCAGGACCTGATCGAACGGAAGCTTGCTGTATTTTTCCTCCCAGAGCCTCGCCGGAATCAGCAGGTGGGCGTGGTCCAGATCGAGCGGGAAAAGATATCTTGCCGCACCCGCCTTCAACATCTCCTTGAGATGCCGGGTGGTTTCGGAGACGAACCGGCAAGGGGCCGAGAATCCCTTGCCGTTCTGCGTCGCGGTGAACTCCCCCTGGCCCCAAAAGCAGCCTTTGGCCCTTACCGGATTTTGCAGGCGCGGCCCGAATTTTTCCTGATAGCGGTAGATCAACTCGATTTCCTCCGCCGTGAAGTACCACGGCTCGCGCTCGTCGATCTGGGCGCCGGCGGGCGGGACCCAGGCCAGCGCGATGGCGCAGACCAGGCCGTACACCCAAAGAGCCTTCTTTCCCAGTGCCATGTGCATGATGGAACTCCGTCTATAGAAACGGCGCATAGACACCTGCCTTGATGACCGCGTATTTCGAGAACCAGTTTCCAGCGAGCGTCATCGCCGCGACCGGAACAGCCACCAGGGGATCGAGGCGGCCGGAGTACAGAGCGTAAGCGCTCAAGAGCGCTGGAGCCAGAAATCCCAGGCCGATGGTGCCCGTCAGGAACGCCCCCTGCAGATCGCCCGCCGTCAGCCGCGCCACCGAAAGCTTCGCCGCCGGGTGAGCCGCGCTGCCGTTCAAGAGGTGGGCGATGAACAGCAGCGTGGTGAGCGCGAGGAAAACGAGCTCCATCGCCAGCCAGGCGGAGAGAACGGAATCCGCAACCGGAACCCACGCGGCGGACAGGAGCGCGAGGCCGAAAGCGCTCGCGAAAGCGAAGCTCAGAAACTGAAGCGGTATCAGGGCCGTGTTCCAGAACGGGATCGACGGAGAACAGGCCAGGACCAGCCCCGGATAGACGATGACGACGAACGCGGAAGCTCCGGCGATCGCCTGCAACAAAAGCCCCAACGGAGAGCTGCCGGCCCACGGAAGCCATGCCAGCGGGCGCGTCCCGCCCCAGTCGAAATCGGCCGCCATCCAGAGCCCCTCGAGGGCCAGGAAGACGAAGTCGCAGATCGCCCCGATGCTGATCCACGAGGTGCGCGGATTCATCAGCGCGCGCAAGACGCGCCACGGGCGGCCCAGGTCGGCGATCAGAATCAGGCCGCCGGCGGATATCAGGGCGACGCTCGAGAGGTCCGCGACGGCGATGCCGAACCAGCGGCCCAGCTCGATGCCGAAGAGCAAGCGGTTGATGAAGAGCGCGCCGCCCATGCCCATCGCGAAAAACCAGCTCGCATGCGGGATGCCCCAGACGTTTTGCGGCTTGGGTTCCATGATCCACGTGCCGGCGGTGAAGGGATTGACTGCGGCGCTCACGTCCTGGTCCTTTCTAGCGAGCGTAATAGACGGACGGGTCGGTGCCGGCCTCGGGCCGGGGCTGCATCGCGGTTCTCTCCCTTATGACCCGGGAGATCTCGCTTTGGGGATCGTCGAGATCTCCGAAAATCCGGCAGCGCGTGGGGCAGGTCTGGACGCAAGCGGGCTCGTAGTTTCCCTGGTCGATCCGGTGCACGCAGAAAGTGCATTTCTGCGCGGTTCCGACGCGGTGATTCGGGAAAGCTTTTTCGAAAGGCGTCAGCTCGTCGCCGAACGCCCCGCGCTGCTCCTCGACGAAGCTCAACGCCCCGTAAGGGCAAGCGGCGATGCAGGCGCGGCTCCCGCAACACCTGTCGTGGTCGACCAGAACGATGCCGTCGGCCCGCTTGCTGATGGCTCCGGTGGGGCATGCCTTCATGCAGAGCGGTTCTTTGCAGTGAAAGCAGAGCGTCGGCAGGAACAACCGCTTTGCGGTCGGATAAGTACCGACCTCCTTTTCGAAAACCGGAGCGTACCAGACCCCGGGCGGCGTGCCGTTTTCGGCTTTGCAGGCGACGCTGCAGGCATAACAGCCGACGCAGCGCGCCAGATCAATCACCATTCCCCATCGCATCGTTCACCTTCTGAAAAATGGCCCGGCGATCCGATGTACGCCGCAGTTTTTGTGTGATTCTGCATTTCGCGTGCCACGCTTTTCGCGCGGGCAACGCTGGCTGGAAGCGCGGCCGGTTCCCGATTCTGGGAAAAATGAGCGATGGCTTCCTAAAATCCGGAGAGCCTCGGAGTGATGAAGACGATCACCGAACCCCGCCGAATCGCGCGCTAACGAAGGGCGTTTCCCGGCGGGCCCGCCTCCCCTGGGTCAATGATCGTCATCGTGGTCGTCTGTTTTTCGATCGTTTTCCTTTCCGCCGGCTTCGACCCGCCGTTTTCCGTTCCCGAGCGTGCGCTCCAGACCACGGATGAGATCCTGGCGCTCGGCGGCCGACAGCCAACCCCAGGGATAGTACCAGGGGGGCATCGATCCCTTGCGGACCGTTGCTGCGGACTCTCCCGCCTCCTCCTGCCGCCTGTCCCATTCCGAGAAATTGAGCTCCCTGCGCCCCCTTTTCACGTCGCGGTCGATCAACCACGAGATCGGGGCGATGTTGGAATACCACGGCCAGACCGTCCGGTTGCTGTGACAGTCGAAGCAAGCCCGCACCGCCAGCTCCCGCGTTCGGGGATCGTCCCGGGCCGGCTCCTGGCGCACGGGTGGATTGGTGTGGTCGCGCCCGTAGGGCACGGCTTGCATCACGAGCAAGACCGCGATCAATGCCAGGAGTGATTTCCGCATCCATGATCTTGCCATTGTTGTCTTCCCTCCGTTCGACGAACGATCGATAATCCTGCGGCGAGCTCATCGCTTTGCGTCGCCGATTTTCGCCGGACTCCGGCCTCGACATGTCGCGGTGGGAGGCATCACAAATCGTGCCAGGGCGAGAGCGACCGAAGTGGCGGCCGTTCCGTCGGATCGGCCGGCTCGCAGGCGAGGGGATTCTCACGGACGCCGCCGCCTCTTCGCGGGCGTATCGCAGAGCCGCAAAGGCGCGACCGGCGCGCCTTGAAGCCGGAGTAAATTCCCGGAACGGAGCTTGCGTCCGGTGCGCCGGGCGACTACAGTGCCCATGTACGAACGGCGCGGATTGATCGATTGAACCGGCGCGAAGCGCCGGAATCGGAAAGCCTCTCCGGAGGAGGCGCGCCGGGAGTTCGGCAGGTGATATATTCGGGAGGGCACGTCGATGAGGATCAAGGGTGTAACGAAGGAGGAGGCCAGCGAGGAGGCGCGCGCGATCTTCGAGGAGCAGGAAAAGCGCTACGGCTTCGTGTCGAATACCGCGAAAATCTACGCCTTGAGACCGACGATCCAGAAAGGAGTCCAGGCGCTGGCGGCGGGGATTCAGGCTTCGGGGCTCGTCGAACCCGAGCTGCGCCATCTGCTCTGCGTCAAGACCGCCAGTATCAACGGCTGCCCGTTCTGAATCGACATCAACGCATCCAGTGCGATGCATCACGGAGCGGCGGCGGAAAAGGTGGAGGCGGTGCTGGGCGACTACAAGAAAAATCCTCTGTTCTCCGAGCGGGAACGTCTGGCCCTGGAGCTGGCGGAGCGAATGACGTACACGAGCAAACGGGTTACCGACCGATTTTTCAACCGCCTCAAACGCCACTTCAGCGACGAAGAGCTGGTCGAATTGGCTGCGATCATCGCGCTCGAAAACTTTCGCAGCAAATTCAACCCCGTGTTCGGGGTGGAACCCAACGGATTCTGCGCGCTGCCGGGAGTGCAGGAGGCCGCGGCAGCCGCCGTTCAGCGCTTCCGCTGAGATAGGCTTCACAAGGCGAACGCTTCAGACGGGCATGATCCCGTGTTTTTTCCCGGGAAGCTCGTCGACCTTCCCGGCGCAGAGCTCGAGCGCCTTGATGACCCTCGGCCGGATCTCCCTGGGGTCGATGATGTCGTCGACGTGCTGGTGCGCCGCCGAGTAGTACGGATTGACGTAACGTTCGAAGAACTCGGCGAGCTTTTCCGCCCGGGTCCTGTCCGGGTCCGCGGATTCGGCGATTTCCTTGCGGAAAAGGATATTGACCGCGCCCTCCGGGCCCATCAGGCAGACCTCGGCGGTCGGGAGCGAAAAAACGAAATCCGCGCCGAGATCCTTGCTGCACATCGAGAGGTACCCGCCGGCGTAGGCCTTCCGCAGCACCACCGTGATCTTGGGTACGGTCGCCTCCGCGAACGCGTAGAGCATTTTCGCTCCGTGGCGGATGATCCCCTTGCGCTCCATCTCGTTGCCGATCAGAAAGCCGGGAATGTCCTGGAGGCTGAGCAGCGGGATGTTGAACGCGTCGCAGAACCGCACGAAGCGCGAGCCCTTGTCGGACGCGTCCACGTCGAGGCAGCCGGCGAGATGCTTCGGGTTGTTGGCGACGATGCCGACCGGACGCCCGTGGAGGCGAGCGAAGCCGATGACGAGGTTGGGCGCGAACTCTTTCTTGAGCTCGAAGAACTTGCCGTCGTCGACGACGCGATGGATGACCTCGTGGATGTCGTAGGCCTGGCGCGGGTCGACCGGGATGAGGCGGAGCAGCTCTTCGTCCCGGCGCTCCGGGTCGTCGCGCGGCGGCTCGATCGGCGGCTGCTCGCGGCAGTTCGGCGGTAGATATCCCAGCAGCTCCCTGGTCCGGTCAAGGCAGTCGCGGTCGTCCCGCGCCGTGAGATCGGAGACGCCGCTCAGCCGTCCGTGGACCGCGGGCCCTCCCAGCTCCTCGTTGGACGTCTTCTTGAAGACCACCGCTTCCACGAGCGGCGGTCCGGCGATGAACATGTAGCTGGTTTTCTCCACCATGAAGATGAAGTCCATGAGCGCCGGCGAGTAGGCCTGCCCGCCGGCGACCGGACCCATGATGAGGGCGATCTGCGGAATCACGCCCGAAGAGCGGACGTGACGGAAAAAAAGCTGCCCGTATTCGCTGAGCGCCCCCATCTCCTCGGTGACCCGCGCGCCGCCGGAATCGTTGATGCCGATCACCGGCACTCCCATCTTGCGCGCGAGATCCACCGTCTTGCAGATTTTCTTGCCGTGCCGCTCGCCGAAAGTCCCGGCGATCACGGTGAAATCCTCGGAGTAAACGAAGACGTCCCGGCCGTTGATCTTGCCGTGGCCGGTCACCACGCCGTCGGCGGGAACCTCGGCTCGGTCCAGGCCGTAATCGGTTCCGATGTGCCGCGCGAAGAGGTCGAACTCGACGAAGGTCCCCGGATCGAGCAGGTAGTCAATCCGCTCGCGCGCGGTCATCTTGCCCTGCGCGTGTTGCTTCTCCTGCAGTTTGAGCCCGCCGCCTTGCTTGATCCGCTCGCGCCGCTCGTTCAGCTCCTGCAGCTTTTCCTCCATGCTTCGCATAGGGTCGACCCTCTCTCGGTTGCCGGCGACCTCGAGCTTCCGCCCGACGCCTTCAGTCGCCGGTGAAGTTCGGCTTTCTCTTCTCCAGAAAGGCCCGGGTGCCCTCGTTGAGGTCGTGCGTCGAGGCAAGCGCGCCGAAGGCGCGCGCCTCCAGCTCGAGTCCCGAGGCGAGGTCGATTTCCGTGCTCCGGTTGATCAGCATTTTCGACGCTTGAAGCGCAAGTCGCGGAAGCGCGGCCAGTTTCGCCGCAAAGCTCCGGGCTTCGTCCGCGAGCGACGCTTTCGGGACCACCTTGAGGACCAGCCCGAGGCGCAGCGCTTCCTCGGCGGTGATCGGATCTCCGGTGAAAATCATCTCCTTGGCCTTGGCGAGACCGATGGCGCGCGGCAGACGTTGGGTTCCGCCGCCGCCCGGGAAGGCGCCGATCTTGATCTCGGGCAGGCCGAAGCGTGCCCCCTCCGCGGCGATGCGGAAGTCGCACGCCAGAGCCAGCTCGCAGCCTCCGCCGAGGGCGAAACCGGCGACGGCCGCGACGACGGGTTGCGGCAGCGACTCGACCTGGTCGAACAGGACCTGGAACTCGCGCGCGTGCCGGTACGTGGCCTCCGCGCTGCGGGCTTCCTGGATCTCGCCAATGTCGGCTCCGGCGCAGAACGTCTCGTCCCCGCCCGTGATGACCACCGCGCGGGTCGTTTTGTCCTCGGCGATCTCCCGGAGCGCCTGCCCGAGCTCGCTTCTGAGCTCGGCGTTGAGGGCGTTCTTCTTCTGGGGCCGGTTGAGCTGAACGACGGAGACGGCGTCGGCTTTCTGAACCACCAAATTTCGGAACATGGGATCCCCTTTCTTCGGTTTCAAGCGAATTGCGCTACCAGGTCGGCGTAGGCGCCCCCGCCGCGCGCCCGGGCCGCCCGCTGGATCTCGCTGCATCTATCCTCGAGGGTCGGGCGCTCGGCGCGGTGGAGGACGCCGAGGTAAATTTTCTCTTCGTGGGTCGCGAGCCGCAGCGCCTCGAGCGGCTTTGCCGGGTCGTGATCGGACGGAACCGACGCCATCGCCTTGATGATCCGGGCGACGTTCATGTCGGTGGTGTTGAAGGACGCGCAGCTGGCCAGGATCTCGATGAAGGAGAACCCGCGGTGGCGGATTCCCTCGAGAATCAGGTTCTTCAGGTGCTCCTTCTTGACGGAAAAGCCGCGCGCCACGAAGCTGGCTCCGTAGACGATCGCGAGAGCGGCGGGATTGACGGTTTCTCCCGGCAGCCCGAAGGGGCTGGTCTTGGTCACCGCGGACAGCATCGTCGTCGGGGAAAACTGCCCTTTGGTCATGCCGTAAATGGCGTTGTTGAACAGCAGATAGGTGAAATCGACGTTGTTGCGGGCGGCGTGGGGCAGATGTCCGCCTCCGATCGCCAGGCCGTCGCCGTCTCCGCCCACCACGACCACCGTCAGCTTCGGATTCGCCAGCTTGACCCCCTGGGCGATCGGCAGCGCGCGGCCGTGGATGCCGTGGAACCCGTACGCTTTGACGAAGTAGGGAAGGCGGCTCGCGCACCCGATCCCCGACACCAGCGCCAGCTCGTGGCTGGGGACGCCCAACTCGGCGAAAGCCTCGATCAGGCTGGAAAGGATGCCGTAGTAGCCGCATCCCGGACACCAGACCGGGCAGACGCCGCTCAGGTATTCACACGCGCTGTCCTGCAGCTTTTCCATGGGTCGGCTTGCTCCTCGCCGCGATCTCCTCGGCGGCCTCGACGATTTTTTCCACGATCTCCCCCGGGCTCAGGGGGACTCCCTTCACCTTGGTCAGGCTCGTGGTGCGGATTCCGTACGTCGCCCGGAGAAGGGCGGCGAACTGCCCCGTGAAGTTGAGCTCCGGAACGATAACCCGTTTGACGGCGCCGAGAAACTTAGCGAGATCTCGATGGGGCAGGGGACTGAGAATCCTCGGAACGAAGCCGCGAACCGGGATGCCCATCCGGTTGGCGGCGGCGATCGCCTCCTCCGCCGGGCCGGCGCTCGATCCCCAGGTGACGACGCCGATGTCGGCATCGGGATCGCCGAAATGGGACGAGAGGTCGCGGACCAGCGCGTCGTCGTTGATCGCCTCGAGCTTGCGATGTCGCTTCACCGACATCGCCGTGTGCGCCTCTTCGTCGCAGGCGAAATTTCCCAGCTCGTCGTGCTCCATTCCGGTGACCATGTGCTCGCCGCCCTCGGTTCCCGGGACGGCGGCCGGCGAGACCGCCGGGCCGAGCCGGTAGCGGGCATAAGCCGCGCCCCCGGCCGGCTCGGCGAGCAGCCGAAGCGCCGCCGGCTTTCTTTCGACCAGGCCCGGCTCCACCGTCTCCAGGCGTGCCGAGAGAGCCTGGTCGATCAGGACGATGACGGGAAGCTGGTATTTTTCCGCCAGGTCGAAGGCCAGCCCGGTCATGCGGAAGCAATCGGCGACAGAGGTCGGCGCCACCACGACGCGAGGGGAGTCGCCGTGGGCGCCGTACAGGGCGAGGTTGAGGTCCGATTGCTCCGTCTTCGTCGGCATGCCCGTGCTGGGTCCGCCTCTCTGCGAGTCGACGATGACCGCGGGGATCTCCGCCATGGTCAGCAGACCGATGGTCTCGGACATCAGGGAAAGGCCCGGCCCGGAGGTGGCCGTCATGCTGCGCGCGCCGGCCCAGGACGCTCCGGCCAGGCAGCCGATGGCGGCGATCTCGTCTTCGGTCTGCAGAACCTTTCCGCCCAGCCGCGGCAGATGAAGCGCGAGCCACTCCATGATCTCCGAAGCGGGCGTGATCGGGTAGCCGAAGAAGCACTTCACGCCGGCGGCGACGGCGCCGAGCGCAACAGCCTCGTTTCCGGACAGGAGCAGCTTGTTTTGTTTGCCGCCCGGGGGCAGGCGGATCGTCTTGCGGCCGCTGCAGTGCTCCCGCGCGTAATCCAGCCCCCGGCGCAGCGCTTCCAGGTTGTGCTCCAGCACGGCCCTGTTTTTCCTGGCGAATTTTTCGCTCAGCAGCTTTTCCACGGCCGGTTTCGGCAGGCCGAGCAGGTGGCTCAGGACGCCGAGCACGACGATGTTCTTGCTGATGCGGCTGCCGATCTCGCGCACCGCGATCCGCTCGAACGGGATCCTGTAGACGGTTCGCGGCGCGCCCTCGTCCGGCAGCTCGCATTCCGCTTCACACACGAGCGCTCCGTCCTCTCCGAGATCCTCGAGGTTGTCGTCGAGCGCCTGCTGGTTGAGGCAGACGAGCAGGTCGAGACGTTCGCCGTGGCACGACAGGGCTTTCTCGCTCAGCCGGAGCTGCATCATGCAGGGGCCGCCCTTGATCTCGGCGGGAAAGGTGCGGAACGTGACGAGGTGGAGCCCTTCGCGGGCGGCGATCTTGCAGAGGGTCTCGCCGATGGTGATCACCCCTTCGCCGGATTCTCCGGCGATCCTCAGAGTCAAATCAGGATGCATGGGCGCTTTCCTTCCAGCGGATGCCGTTGGCCTCGAGCACGGGCTCCCAGAAAGCCCAGCGGGCGTCGATGATCGCCTGCGCTTCCCGAACCATGTCCGGAAAGGCGCTCATCCCGGCGAACCGTTCCTGGAGCTTCAGGTACTCGGAAACCGGAAGAAATCTTTTCGGGACATAGTTGAGAGTGAAGAGCACCGTGTTGTCGCCGCGCTGGCGCTCGGCCTCGT
Organism: Candidatus Zixiibacteriota bacterium; assembly: GCA_035574315.1. NCBI lineage: Bacteria > Pseudomonadati > Candidatus Zixiibacteriota > Candidatus Zixiibacteriota bacterium. The sequence continues at coordinate 3,687 of DATLYW010000022.1, read as the reverse complement.
AGAGGACCCAGGAACGGGTCTCCAGCGCCAACTCGGTGATCTCGTGAAACACGTCGGTATCGCTCTTCCAGCCCTCGGGGCAGACCGAATAGATCTCGAGCACGCACGGACCTTCGATCGCGGCGGCCTTCTGCGCCTTGATCATCAAATCACGGTGAAAGAGCGGACAGGCCGACGCCGCGTAGGCGGCGCCTGCGGCGATCGCCAGGTCGAGAAGATATTGCGGCCGGCGCTGGTTGCCGCGAATCGCTTTGCCGAACGGCGTCGTCGACGTCGTCGCGCCGAACGGCGTCGCCCCCGATCCCTGGACCCCGGTGTTCATGTAGGCCTGGTTGTTCAGGCAGACGTAGACGCCGTTTTCCCCGCGCGCGATCCATGCCAGAAAGGCCTGTAACCCGATGTCGTAGGTGCCGCCGTCGCCGGCGATGCCGACGTTGACGAAATCCTGCTCGCGGAGGACGCCCGTGCGGGCGAGCGCTCTGAGCGCCGCAATGTTGCCGCTCAGCGTCGCTCCGGTGTTGGGAAAATTGTTGTGATCGACCGAGACGGCGCCCCAGCAGGAGGTGTTTTGCGTGGTGATGACCTCGTTGCAGCCGGTTCCGATGCTGGCGACCACGTGCCTGCCGGTAAGCTTCATTGCGCGCAACAGCTGGTTCGTTCCCGTGACCATGCCGCAGCCGATGCACCCCTGATGGCCCGAGGTCAGCCCCGAGGTCGGGATCGCGCCGTAGTCGCCGACGTCGCGCACCGGTTCGGGAAGGAGAAAGCTGTGAGGATTGGGACCGATCGCGCGGTTGAACAGCACTCTATGCATCATGCCTCCCGGTCAGGACCGGATCTCCTCCAGAGGGGACGGCCAGCTCTCCTGGAGGTGCATCGCCGGCCGCCACTCGAGGAACTCCGGGGGAACGGAGAGACCTCGCCGCTCCTTGCCCGTTTTCCTGATCTCGCGATCCGAAGTCTCCGCAAAGCCCAGGCGAATCGCCTCGAGGCTCGCCTCGCGCGGCCTGGGAACGTGGCGCTCGTAGTATCGAAGGGCCGCGTCGAACGGCACCCTGTCGTAAGCTTTGTGGAGCGCCCCGAGCATCGCCATGTTGCAGTGGCTCAGCCCCAGGCGTTGCGAGATCTCGCTCGCTGGAACGGTCAGCACCCGGACGTCGGATTCGCCCGCTTTCAGGATCTCGCGAATCTTCCTGATCCCGAGGCGCGAGGTGTTGACGAGAAGCGTCCCTCCTTTCTTCAGGCCGTCAAGCACCCGGTGCTCGGGCGAGTGGAGTATCGTGTCGTCGTAGAGCGTCACGACGTCCCATCGCCGGCTGAAGGAGCGGACCCTCTGCTCTTTGCGGAAGTTCACCAACGTGTCCGTCGTGATGATCGCCCCTCGGCGCTCGGAGCCGAACGCGGGAACGGTGAGAAGCTGGTAGCCGTGCTCGATTCCGGCGCCGGTGAAGCCGACCGCGGAGGTGATCGCTCCCTGACCGGCCCGGCTGTAAATGCGGATCTCGTGGCTGTCGGACAAAACCGGCGCAAAATACCCGGCCTTGCGCTTCTGCTGCTTCCAGATCTCGCCCCACTTCTTCCAGAGCTTCGGATTCACTCGGTCCTGGGTCTCGACGAAGATCGGGTCTTCGTCGATGTCGAGCCAGTAGGGCTCGGTGCGGTAAGGCTTTCCGGCTGCGATGTTGTCCGCCAGATTGAACATGAGCTGAAAATGTTCCTGGGTAATCTCGCTTCCCCCCAGGCCGCCGATGACGCTGGCGACCCTGGGAGCACTGCTTCCCAGGTGCAGGTGGACCGTCGTCGCCACCCGCTGCGCCAGGGGCGGAAAAACGGCGCCGTGGTTCAATCCTTCGTCCAGCACCACCACCGCCTTCGTTCCCGCGCGCGCCAGGGCGTCGGCGATCCACTTTCCGGGAAAAGGCGAGAACAGCCGGATCTTGAGAAGCGCCACCCCTGGAATGCCCTCTTTGCCCTGGAGGTGTCTGGCGACGACCTCGCCGGCGCACGAGGATTCGCCGAGAACGGCGACCACCAGCTCGGCCTTTTCGTCGCCGATCCAGTCGAAGAGGCCGTAGGGCCGGTTGAAGACCTCGCCGAACTGCCTTCCCGCGGCCGCGGCCACGTCGATCGCGCGGGCGAGCGCGGCCATCTGGTTTCGTTTGTGCCTGCGATAGGGATGAGCCGAGAGCATCGCGCCGTAGGTGACCGGACGGTCGGCGTCGAACAGCGGATAGAGCGGAGCGAACGGCGGAAGATAGCGGTCCACCGACTCCTGCGAGGGAATCTCGACTCCCTCGTAGGCGTGCGTCCCGGTAAATCCTCTGAGGTTCACGGCGAAAGGAAGCCGCACCCGAGGGTCTTCGGCGATACGGTACCCCTGAACGATGCCGTCGAGCGCCTCCTGGGCGTCGGCGGCGAAGATCTGGATGGCGCCGCTGTCCCGCATGGCGTAGGCGTCCGAGTTGTCCGCCCAGATGTTGATGGGGGCGCCGGTCGCGCGGTTGCCGATGAACAGACCGCACGGGATGCCGCCGCCGGCGGCGTTCTCCAGCACCTCGATCATGTAGAGGAGGCCCTTCGAAGACGTGGCGGTGCCGGCTCTGACGCTCTTGCCCGCCGCGATGATCTGGCTGGCGGCGCTGTGCTCCGACTCGGCGTTGATCGTCACCGCTTCCATCACCCCGTCATAGACCCAACGGGAGATCTGCTGCGAGCAGGCGGTGGAAGGAGTGATGGGATAGTAGGGATAGCACAGGACTCGGGAGAGCCTGAATCCCCAGGCCGCCGCTGCGTTTCCTGACAGCACCGTTGCCACTGCGTCGAACCTCCCCGATTCACTCTCCGAAATGCTTCACCCGCATCGCGGGGTCGAAAGTCTTGCCGTCCACCAGGATGCAATCCGCCGCGGTGCGAAAGCATTCGACCCAGCAAATGAAGCAGCCCTTGCACGCGAGCGGATCGATCTCGTGGAAGCTCCCTTTCCCTTTCCCGACGAGGTGAATGGCGTTCTCCGGGCACATGACGGCGCATCGCCCGCATTCCTCGCCGAGACAGCCCTTGATGTCGATGGAAAACTCATGAGTGCGCCATCCGCTCACGTCTTTCGGCTTTTCGGCAAGATTTTCGATCACCGCTCCCCGGTGGAGGTCGTGACAGATGCGCGGGTCTTCGAAGACCTCGTGACGCGTCACGCTCCCTTCGACCCGATAGAGCAGAAGGCGCGCTTCGGGGCCCACGTTCGCCATCTCCTTGAGAAGCGCGGTCGTATCGAGTCCCTCGATCGGCTGCGCCGCCACCTCTTCGATGGTCAGGATCTCGGCGCGGGGCAGCCGCCGGGCGCGCGCCGCCTCGTCGGCCGCCGGGGCCCGGGCCGGGGCGCGGTCCCGCTTGTCGCGCATGGCGACGAGCTGCCCGTCGACGACGAACTCCTTGTATCGGCTGGCCGAGAGCAACACCTGCTTTTCCGCGCTCATGGGTGAACTCGCCTTCTCAACGCGATGCCGCCAGCGCGCGCGCCGGCTCGGCCGCAGCCGCGACCTGGGACGTTTCTTCCCGTCTTTTTTTTAGGCGGTTGATGCCGAGCAGGGCGGCGCCGAGGGCGCCGACCATATGGGGTTGCGGGGGGAGGTTGATTTTGCGTTTGAGGGTATCCTCGAGGGCTTTGACCATGCCGGGCTGCAGGGCGAC